>DATCTA010000030.1:0-3613 GCA_036568165.1 Sulfurovum sp. | reverse complement strand
AAAATTTGTTATTGATTTATAATAAAAATCGAAAAAATGCATAATTTCTCATAGAAAAGAACCGGAAAAAAACTTATATTAAAAAATGAAACCCGTGATTCAGGGCTTTAAAAAAAATGTTACTTTTTGAGTTATTCACACATGTGAAATAACAGTGAATAACTCGTGAAAATAATTAAAATAAGTTCTACTTTTTTAGTATAAAAGTGACAAAATTTGTTCATGAAAAAAAATATTTATTGTTCTAAATTCTACTTCTTCACACATGTGAAATAGTAGTGAATAACTAATGAAAATAATTAAAATAAGTTTTACTTTTTTACAACAAAGGTGACAAAGTTTGCCCATTGAAAAACAGTATCTATTGTTCTAAATCCTGCCTCTTTACACATCTGGATATTCTCTTTTATCGTAAAGGGGATCAGTACATTTTCCAAGGCTTCACGCTTCTGTGCTATCTCGTATTCGCTGTATCCCTGGGCTTTCTTATAGTCATAATAGATATCTATGAGTTGTTTGTCCAGCTTCTTATCTTCAAAGACGACTTTTTCAGAAAAAATAAAGATACCGTCATCATTCAATCCTTCATAAAGCCTCTTTATCAGTTCTACTCGCTGCATAGGCCGTATGAACTGTAGTGTATAGTTTGCAACGATAATATCTTCCTGATGATACTCATAGCTCAGCATGTCTGCGAGCTCTAAATCTATGTTGGCACCAAATGCCTGACATTTTTGTTTTGCACGGTCTAACATGGCCTGTGAATTGTCTATGCCTTTGAGCATCATATTCACATTCATCTTGCTGTGAAGATCCAATAAGAATTTTGCAGTAGAAGAACCAAGATCAAGTACTTTTTTCCCTTCTTTTTGTTCAGCGAGTATTAAAGAGATAACCAGTTTTCTCACCTCATCATAAAAGGGTACCGAACGCGTTAGCATATCATCAAAAACGGATGCTACCGCTTCATCAAACTCAAATTTCTTTTCTATGGGTTTATTAAATACTTTATCTTTCATAGCGTAATTTTATCATAAATTCTATGTGGGGACTGTTCATCTCAATAGTTGTTTAGCTGTAGTAATATCAGTTTGAATTTGTGCTTTGAGTGCATCCAAACTGTCAAACTTTTGATTGGTACGGATGAAGTCTACAAACTCCAATACTACCTCTCCTTCTGCTTTACCGATCTCATTATCTAAGATATGCGTTTCTACTGCATAGGAGTCATCTGTTGTGACCCTGTGTCCCAAAAAGCTTACTGAGCTGTACCATATATCATTGATATAGGTACGTGTGGCATAAACACCCTCTAAAGGAAGCTGATACTCCTTCACCTGAAGATTGATCGTAGGCACAAGTTCCTTTTTTCCTAGTCCCTGCCCGCTGATCACTTCACCGTCGACAGTGTATCTTCTTCCCAACAGATCATTTGCCGAAGAGATCTTTCCCTCTCGGAGAAATGCCTTTATAGTCCGGGAGTGAACAGGTATCTCATCATGGCAGACTTCCTCTATGATCACTATCTTCTTATCGCAGATCGTATCAAGCATTTGTGCGTTACCTGATTTACCTTTTCCAAAGTGAAAATCATACCCCACAACGATCGTTTCCAGTGAGGGAAAATCAGCTTCGAGCCTGTGTATAAACTCTTCAGGTGTCAATGATTTAATCTTGTCAAAATGGTAAAAACAACAGATCTTTGAAGTAAAAAAAGATCGTTTGTACCCTGGTGTCAAATAGCCGCCGTTTCTTTCGATGATCACTAAGGCATCTGCCTTGTCTATAAGGGTTCTATGCCCAGTATGGATACCGTCAAATGAGCCTATCGCAATACTTTTGATCTCATTTTTTAACTGCAAATCTACTTCTCCGTCTTTACAAAATGATAAAGATACTCTTGGTTACCCTCTTTACCTTGAACTTGAGAGAGTGCCTGATAGTTGAGTTTCCATCCCAATTGTGCAGTTCGGGCTTCAAACTCCTCTTTTCGTCTGGCTATAGCATCAAGGTCCTGTACCACGCCCCTGCTGTCACGCTTCACCTCTTTTCCCACTTCAAACTGCGGCTTATAAAGGATAATGATATCCGTACCCTCTTTGGAAAGTCTATCAATATCATCAGTGATCTGCAGGATAGAGATAAAAGAGACATCGCAAGTGATCAGCTCAAAAGCATCATCACTTTTAAAATCACGTATATCTGTCTCCTCATGCAAAGAGAGTTTTTCTTTGTCGCGAAGGGAGATATGCAGCTGATCCTTTCCTACATCGACACATGAGAGCGTTGCGACATTATTTTCAAGCAGGATCTGTGCAAATCCTCCTGTAGAGGAGCCTATATCCAAAACTCTTTTATCCTTGATCTCTACAGGATGCTCCGCTAAGAAATTTTCCAATTTACGGGCTGCCCTGGAGACATAGAACTTTTCATCTTCTACCTCAATAGAAGAGTTTTCATCGATCTTGGCTGATGCTTTCGCTACTTTTCCATCCACTTTCACTTTGCCCGCTTTTATCGCATCGTTTGCACGGTTACGGCTCTCAAAGTAGCCCTCTTCTACGAGATATTTATCCAGTCTCATAGCATTTCCCTCATCGCTTCTTCGGTCAATGTTGCCACACCTAAACTCTCAGCTTTAGTTAGCTTGCTTCCTGCATCTTCACCATAGATCACATAGTCTGTCTTTTTACTCACAGAACCGCTGACCTTTGCCCCAAGATCTTCCAGCATCTCTTTGATCTCTCCACGGCTGACAGACATTGTTCCCGTAAGCACTACCGTTTTGCCTTTAAAAGGGTTCTCATGGGCCTCTTTTTTCTCTTCTACAGTCGGCTGAATTGTCTCAAAAAGCTGCAGTACGAAGTCATGGTTGACACGCATAAATTCAAGCAGTGAATTTGCCATCTCTTCACCGATACCGTCCAAAGCTATAACTTGTTCAAACACTGCATCCACAATGCCCAGGCCAAATTCCAGTGCCAGTGCCTTGCTGGCTACTTCTCCGATATGCTCTATACCCATCGCATTGATAAGACGATACAGTGCTACACCTTTGGTGGCTTGGATAGCACCTATAAGATTGTTGATACGCTTCTCTTTGAAACCTTCTAAATTTTCAAGATCTTCATATTTGATGAAATAGAGATCAAGAATATCTTTGATGATCCCCTCTTTTACGAGGAGTTCAACGATCTTGTTTCCTAAGCCATCGATATTCATGCACCCTTTTCTTGCAAAGTGGATAATCGAGTTGATGACACGATCAGGACAGTGGAGGTTCTGGCATTTGATAAGTGTCCCTTCATCAAGCAGTTCACTGTGACACGTTGGACACTCTGTAGGACGACTGACAGGCTTTTCACTCCCATTCCTTCGGTCTTCGAGTACTTTGATGATCTTTGGTATCACATCCCCGCTTCGTATAATGATGACAGAGTCACCTATATGGATATCTTTACGTTCGATCTCATCAAAGTTATGCAGCGTCGCGCGGCTCACCATTGCCCCTTCAATGTTGACGGGTTCTATCTCCGCTACGGGAGTCACTACACCTGTACGGCCAACCTGCAATGTAATGGCATTGATCTTTGTTACTTTTTCAATAGCAGGA
>DATCTA010000029.1:0-7310 GCA_036568165.1 Sulfurovum sp. | reverse complement strand
CGCACCACCATTTGTTGCTATTTCATTAAAAGTAAAAAGACCTTTATTTATTAGTTTTATTTTTGGATGGTTTTTTAGTATTGGAGCAATTGTAATATCCTATCTTTATGATCAACCCACAGGTTATAGTATAGTCTTTATGGGCGCACTTCTAACTGTTTTTATTGTTATAATAGCATCTAAAAGTGAGTAGGGAAATGATCAAATAGATCATTTCCCTGAGTGATTGCACATTTATTACGCTACAATACATAAAACCAAACATATGGAAAAGAGTATGACACCAGCCGAAAAACTTAAAAACCTGTTAGAACTTGAGATCATTCCGGATCTTGAAGTAGCCATAGATGAACTTTTTGAAGCGATAGATAAAGCAAAATCAGCTTCGAAAGAGCAAAAAGAAGATCTTGAAGAGATGAGAGAGATGCGTACAGAGTGTTTCGCTATCATCGAAGAGCTTAATCG
The DNA here is from genome assembly GCA_036568165.1 of Sulfurovum sp. Lineage (GTDB taxonomy): Bacteria > Campylobacterota > Campylobacteria > Campylobacterales > Sulfurovaceae > Sulfurovum. The sequence continues at coordinate 6,845 of DATCTA010000029.1, read as the reverse complement.
TAACGAACTTGAAGATGATGAGATTGAAGAACTTCTTGCTGAACTTATAGATATGAAGACCGAAGAATAGGGCTTTAGGGCCTATTCTATACTCGGAAATCTAGATACATTTCACTGTAAAAAAATGCCCAAATTCAAATAAATAATTTTTTTAAAATATTTTTCAAATTTCTATTGACTTTTATATATATTGAGAGTATACTTCGCCGCTTAAAATATAAATATAAAACAAGGAAGCAAAAATGAAAAATATTACTATGTCAATCGTTGCACTTTTAGCGATGAACACAATGGCATTTGCTGGTGGAGATATCGCTCCAGTAGAACCTGAAATTACAGTACCAGAAGTTGCTGAGTCAACAGGATCTTTCTATGTAGGTGCTGGTTATTCTTATATGAATGCAGACGTTGATGGTTTTGCAGATAACGATAGTGATGCAGTACTTTTACTTGCTGGATATAACTTCAACCAATATTTTGCTCTAGAAGCAAGATATGCTGGTATTACTGACAATCTTGAAAACTATGGTATCTATGCTAAACCAATGTATCCATTCGGTCCAATGTCAGTATACGGACTACTTGGATATGGTGAAACATCAGATGACTTTGATTCAGAAAGCGGTTTCCAATGGGGTCTAGGTGCTAACTATGCAGTAACTGAGCAAATCGGTGTATTCGCAGACTACACAAACGTTTATGATGATGATTTTGCAGGTTTAGATGCAACTGTTGATTCTATCAACGTTGGTATGACTTACAAATTCTAGTCAAACTTTCTCATACTTGGCGGTTAGATCTTATCTGACCCCAGTATGAAATCCCATTTCAATTTCTTTCTTTTATTTTCAAAAACAAAACTTTTCTTTTTTTAAACATTATTCCACTCCTTAATATTTTTATCCTCTTAAGATAAATTTAATTTCGTTTAGTATATATTTGCATTGTCAAACCTCTCGGGGAGCTTTGATCATTTATGAAAATCATATCTGATACTTAGCTGAGATAGCGAATGCTTGACCCGTTGAACTTGAACTGGATAATACCAGCGTAAGGAAGAGAATTGCATATATTTATTATAAATAATTGATTATTTGTATCTACTTATAGCTACACCTCTCTTCCCGAAAAATATACATTTTTAAGGGAATACAATGACAAAATCATATAAAGACACATTAACGACATCCAACGATCTGCTTACTCGTGAACCGTTTCCGGCTTCGCAAAAAGTATACATAGAAGGTAACATACATAAAGATATTCGAGTACCGATGCGCGAGATCACCCTTAGTGATGAATCAAAACTTAGAGTTTACGATACCTCAGGTCCTTATACCGACCCTTCTGTAAAGATAGATGTGGGTGAGGGGATACCTGCAATCCGTAAAGAGTGGATCGCAGCACGTGGTGATGTTGAGGAGTATGAAGGGCGTATCATGGCGCCTGAAGACAATGGATACAGTACGGATGAACAACTTCAATTCGTAACTGCAGGTGCAAAAGGATTGGTAAGAACACCGCTTCGCGCAAAAGAGGGTAGAAATGTCTCTCAACTCTGGTATGCAAGACAGGGTATCATCACTCCTGAGATGGAGTTTGTTGCTATTCGTGAGAATCAGGACAGAGCGATGAGCGAAATGTACCTCAGTAATGAAGAGAGAGAAACAAGACTCAAAGGTGAGAGTTTCGGTGCAAATCTGCCTGAAGTGATCACACCAGAGTTTGTTCGTCAAGAGATCGCTTCAGGCCGTGCTGTTATCCCTTGTAACATCAACCACCCTGAAGTGGAGCCTATGATCATTGGAAGAAACTTTTTGGTAAAGGTCAATGCAAACATCGGTAACTCTGCAACCACTTCAAGCATCGCTGAAGAAGTAGAAAAGATGGTATGGTCAACACGCTGGGGTGCAGACACGGTAATGGACCTTTCAACAGGGAAGAATATCCATACGACACGTGACTGGATCTTGCGTAACTCTCCAACACCGATCGGAACAGTACCAATTTATCAGGCACTTGAAAAAGTGAACGGTATCGCTGAGGATCTTACCTGGGAAGTATTCCGTGATACACTTATCGAACAGGCTGAACAAGGGGTAGATTACTTCACGATCCATGCGGGACTTTTACTACACCATGTACCGATGACCACCAAACGTGTGACGGGTATCGTAAGTCGCGGCGGGGCGATCATGGCGAAGTGGATGATCCATCACCACCAAGAAAACTTCCTCAATACACACTTTGAAGATATCTGTGAGATCATGAAGAAGTATGATGTGACATTCTCGCTTGGTGACGGGCTTCGTCCGGGAAGTACAGCCGATGCAAACGATGAAGCACAATTTGCTGAGCTAAAAGAGTTGGGACGCTTGACGCAGATCGCTTGGAAACATGATGTACAGACGATCATCGAGGGGCCGGGTCACGTACCGATGCACATGATCAAAGAGAACATGGACAAGCAGCTTGAGTGGTGTCATGAAGCACCGTTCTATACACTCGGGCCGTTAACGACTGATATCGCTCCAGGGTATGATCACTTCACTTCCGGGATCGGTGCAGCGATGATCGGCTGGTATGGATGTGCAATGCTATGTTATGTAACACCAAAAGAGCACTTGGGACTTCCGGACAGAGAAGATGTAAAAGAAGGGCTTATCACCTATAAGATTTCTGCACACGCTGCAGATGTTGCAAAAGGTCATCCGGGTGCAAGAGCAAGAGATGATGCGATGAGTAAAGCAAGATTTGAGTTTAGATGGGTAGATCAGTTCAATATTGGTTTAGATCCTGAGCGTGCCAGAGAGTATCATGATGAGACCCTTCCTATGGAAGCGGCTAAAGTGGCACACTTCTGTTCGATGTGCGGACCGAAGTTCTGTTCTATGAAAATTTCTGCAGATGTACGTGAGTATGCAGATAGTTTAGGTACGGATGTAGAGACAGCAAAACAGCAAGGTATGGATGCAATGTCTTTGAAGTTCAAGGAACTTGGTTCAGAAGTGTATGTTGAAGCGGATAAACTTCAAAATTAATTTTGGATTCGTCATTTTGTCAAGCTTCCTTTTGTCTTGACTGTGGCGTTGTTACTCTCTTCATTTTTTTAGAAAAAACGAAGCAAAAAAGCGTCGCTCCTCTCAAATCGCTCTGCTTACAAGGGTGTTCGGAGCGACAGAGCACACTTTTGTGTGATGATTATATGGAACTCTTGAAAAGAGAATTAAATAAGGAAACGAGATGCATATAGGTATTGCAGGTGTAGGTCTTGTCGGAAGAGTTTTAGCATTAAATCTTCTGCAACAAGGACACACACTCACACTGTTTGATGAAGATACAGCCTATGGAGACAAGGCAGCAGGAATGACAGCGGCAGGTATGCTGGCAGTATTTGCTGAGCTTGAAAGTGCAGAGTCTGTTATCTTTGAGCATGGAAATCGTTCTATCGCTCTTTGGCCTGCGTTATTGGAGCAGATCGGTATTGCAGATGCATATCAGCAAGAAGGCAGCATCATCACTGCACATCCTCAGGATTACAGTGAGTTGGACCATTTTATAGATACGCTCAGAGCAAAAGTAAAAGAGGCATCAGACATTCAACTTTTGGACAGAGACGGGATCACAAAGCTGGAACCGGATCTGGAACAGCATAGTAAAGCATTCTTTATCCCTCATGAAGGGCAGGTGGATGCACAGCGTTTCATGAAAGCTTCAAGTGAATATCTGCTTTCTCATCCTGATGTGACATGGCATCAAGCAACTAAAGTAACTGATGTCTCAAATGGTACTATCACCGTTGAAGATGAGCAAAGCACGTTTGACTGGGTTTTTGATGCCCGCGGTTTGGGTGCCCAAGAGGATATCAAAGACCTGCGCGGTGTACGTGGAGAAGTATTTTGGTTAGAGGCGCCTGAAGTGAAGATAAGCAGACCGACACGTATGCTGCATCCACGATACAAGATATACATCGTACCACGCCCGAATAACAGATATGTCATTGGTGCAACGGAGATAGAGAGTGAAGACAAAAGTCCTATGTCAGTGCGTTCAAGTTTGGAGTTGCTTTCAGCAGTTTACAGTATGCACTCAGGGTTTGCAGAAGCGCGTATCGTTAACACGCTTACAAATTGCCGTCCTGCACTAAGAGACAATTTGCCTAAAATTGAGCATGGTGACAAGATGACACGTATCAATGGACTTTACAGACATGGTTATCTTCTTGCACCTGCAGTTGTGGAAGAAGCATTACAACAAGGAGTGAACAGATGATAAAAGTTTCAGTGAACGGAGAAGTAAAAGAGCTTGAAAATGATCTGAATGTGTCTGAAATGATAGAGGTACTTCAGTATAAGGTCAAAGGTTTTGCTGTTGCGGTCAATACTACCTTTGTACCTATCGCAAAATACAATGAAACCATTATAAAAGAGGGAGATACGATTGATATATTGGCTCCCGTTCAAGGGGGGTGAAATGACCAAATTATTAGAATCCAACGACACTTGGGAAATAGGTGGAAAAACGTTGAGCAGCAGACTGCTCATAGGTTCTGCTCTTTATCCAAGCCCGGCCAATATGGAAGATGCTATCAGAGTCTCTGGTGCCCAGATAGTTACCGTCTCTTTACGAAGACAGGCAGCAGGCGAGGGAAGAGGAAACCCCTTTTGGGATATCATTAAGTCATTGGGCATTGAAGTACTGCCAAACACTGCAGGATCACACTCAGCCAAAGAGGCGATTACTACAGCGCAGATGGCTAGAGAAGTATTTGGTACTAATTGGATAAAGTTAGAAGTGATCGGTGACCAGTACAATTTACAGCCTGATCCTTTTGAGACTGTCAAAGCAGCTGAGATACTCATCAAAGAAGGTTTTGAAGTTTTCCCTTACACGACGGATGATCTGGTAGTAGCGAAGCGTTTAGCAGATGCAGGGTGTAAGATCATCATGCCTTGGGGGTCTATGATAGGTTCAGGAAAAGGACTCATGAACCCGGATAATCTCCTAGCCATACGTAAGCAATTCCCAGAGCTTAAATTGGTTGTTGATGCAGGTATAGGCAAACCGTCTCATGCCACGCAAGCTATGGAACTTGGTTATGATGCGGTGTTGCTTAACTCCGCTATAGCATTGGCACAGGACCCCGTAAAAATGGCTGATGCATTTAGATTGGCAGTAGAGGCAGGACGTTTAGGGTATGAAGCAGGCGTCATGAAAGAGCGTGAATTCGCTTCTCCCTCGACGCCTACCGTGGGCACACCTTTTTGGCATCAGTTCAAGGACTAACATGAGATTTCCAAAATGTGATGATACACAGCTTGGCATCTATCCTGTAGTAGACAGGGCCTATAAGTTAAAGCCTCTTTATGAAGTGGGGATCACAACAGCACAGCTGCGTACAAAAGATGCATTTTCCGGTCAGGCACTGGAAGATGAAGTGATCGAAGCCATCAAAATATCAGAAGCCTATAATGCAAGGTTTTTTCTAAATGACTTTTGGGAACTTGGAATTAAACATAAAGCCTACGGTATACACTTGGGGCAGGAAGATATCCAGAAAGCAGATGTACAAGCGATACTTGATGCAGGTATTAGACTGGGTATCAGTACCCATACCCCAAAAGAGATAGAGATCGCTTTGGGGTTTGAACCCTCTTATTTGGCTATAGGACCGATCTATGAACCGATCTCCAAGAAATTGGTGTATAATACTGTAGGTCCGGAAGATCTGAAACGATGGGCTGAGCAGGTTGATTACCCTATAGTAGCTATAGGCGGTATTACCATTGAAAATATAGCCGATGTTGCTAAGACGAAAGCAGCTTCAGGTATCGCTATGATCTCAGATGTTCTGGAAAATGGAGAGATATCTAAAGAGAGAACAATTGCACTTATGGAGGCGTTTGATAAGTATGCCATCTAGATTTACCCCTACGGTACTTACGATAGCCGGCTCAGATACCTATGGCGGAGCAGGCCTTCAGATCGATATAAAAACCATACATAAGCTGGGTGGCTATGCACTGAGTGTTCCTACAGCACTGACATCTCAAAATTCTACAGGTGTAAAAGATGTTTTTGCTGTACCTGCTGAGGTCTTTGAGACACAGCTGAACGTATTGCTTGAAGATATGAAAGTAGATGCAGTAAAGATAGGGATGCTGGCGAACAAAGAGATCATAGATGTTCTGGTTAGAACTATAGATAAGTATGCACTTAAAAATATCGTATTGGATACCGTACTGGTAAGCTCAAGTGGAAAAGATCTTTTAAAACCTGATGCTATAGACCTGATGAAAAAAGAACTCTTTCCCAGAGTAGACCTTATCACACCAAATATTCCTGAAGTACATGCTTTGTTAAAAGAGAGTTCTTATACGGGACAGAAGGGATCAGTGAAACACATTGCTGAACAGTTCTTTGTCTTGGGAGTGAATGCTGTATTGTTAAAAGGCGGACATTCTGAAGATCCAAATAGTGTGATCGATCACTTGGTACAAAGACCAGATGTAATTACTGCTCAGAGCAGCAAAAGAGTGGAAACCACACACACCCACGGAACAGGATGTCTTCTCTCCTCAGCCATTGCAACACATCTTGCATCGGGGCATACTTTGGAAAAAAGTGTCTCTTTGTCTAAAAAGTTTATTTATGATAGCTTGTGTGCCTCATCAAAATTGAAATTAAGCTACAAAAACGATCACATAGGAAGAAAAGAGCCTATCTTTTAGCTACCAAAAGGTTAAATGTTAAATAAATAAGAAGCTCTTATCTTAATTTTAAGCCAAACTAAACCTTGTTTTATGTATAAGTTGGAATCAATCTCTCGGGGCGCTAACTCTTTT
>DATCTA010000028.1:0-3637 GCA_036568165.1 Sulfurovum sp. | reverse complement strand
TTTTGCAGTGCATCAAAAAGGTCAATGATCTGATCACGCTGCGTACCATCTGCTACTACATAACTGTACTTATCACCCTCTTGTTTAACATATCCGACTCTGTCATCGGGAGTTGCAAAGAACATCATCACTGAACCCACTTTGGCGATCTTCGCCATGGTTGCTTTCCCGTCAAGTGCGATCTCCTGTTTAAACTGGCCGATCTCTTTGGTCAAACGCAATGTGTCATCATAACTTGCCCACGTCAGTGCAAGTGCCTTCTCTTGAGAGATGTTTCCATTTTTAAGATCAGCCTTGATCTGTTGAAGTCCTGCTACCCTCTCTTCTATTTTGAAAGGGATTCCTGCTTTTATCTCTTTTTCAAGTGTATCAAGTGCTTGATTTACAATAGGCTTAAGATCAACAGATGCACTTCCCATCTCTTCAAGCTTTTTCTGCGCTTTTTCAATGTTTTGCTGAGTAAGTTTCAAAGAAGTTTCTTGTCTGTTGATCTGCGCTTCATTGTCAGAGATCTGAAGAGCATAAGACTTCATTTGAGTCTTGTATGCATCTTTATTGTCATCAATTTGTGTGTAGAGTGACTCTACATCTGATCTGAGTTCCATAATCGACTTGATCATCTCATCTTGAGCCATAAGCATAGGCGATAATAGTGTAGTTGATACTGCTGCTAAAAAGAGTATCTTTTTAGGGGTTGTGACCATAATTTCTCCCAAATTACTAAAGTGTGGAATGTTACCTCAATGCGATTACAAAGCGATAACAGTTTATATCAAATTTACAGACAGGTGGGTGTCTGTAAAATATATTCTAAAGATCTTCGACCGTGTTACCATAAGAATTACCATCGAAAAAGAACGTATTTTCAATGTTATCTGCAGAGTACGTGTCATCATTATCCTTATTCAAGAAAGCATATCCAGGGTATGCATTGATCGTGACACCTTCAATCGTCGTATAACTTGGATCTTCTATGAAAGTAGTAGCATCTCCATCCGAGTAAATAGCCCCTGAAGCTTCAGACATATAATTGATCGTACCATTTTTGAAATGTCCTCCAATTGTTGTACCTTTAAAGAAAATACCGCCTTCAGATTCTTGATCCATGATATTAATTACAAAATCCTCATAATGTGCATATGTTTGGCCTGACTGTTCGATACCTGCATATCCAAGTTCATCCCCAGTTATCAATACATTGATTTCAAAATTTTTAACTGTACCTGAATACCCGTCATCAACATCCAAGTGGTCATCCGTACAATGTGATATCTTAATATTGGTCAGGTTGACCGTACCGCCCCAAATTTCTATACCATCATCACCAGAGTAATCAACTGTAACATCTTCAATAATTGTTCCGTTACCCACGGCAACTAACGAAAGACCATTGATCTCTGTATCTCCAGTTCCTACACCAATCCCAGTGTTAAGAATATGCACATTTCTAAGAATCCCCGAGTTATCAACTGCATTACCAGAACCTGGTACAAATAGTCGAGGCAGTGTAACCTCATAGCTCGTTACCTGACCGGTCATCTCCGCATTACCGATGATTGTTAGACCACCCCACTGATATGGTAAATTATTCGTAGGATCAGTAACACGTCTTTGAGACGTAAAGATAATAGGTTCTTCAGCCGTACCATCAGCGATGATCATCGCATCTTTATCTACGACCATCCATCCCGCAGCTGCTCCGTCTCCATAGATACCAGCGATTACAGTTCCCGGCTCTATGGTAAGGGTAACACCACTTTCAACTACTACTTGTCCGCTCAACAACCATAATTTATCGTTCGTCAAAGTCGTACTTGATGCAATACTACCTGACAATGTTTCTGTTGGCAGTGATGATGCTGCATTCAACAGATCAAGTACAACCTCTGGTGTCTCGTCTGGTGGAGTTGTTGGCGTTGTATCACCAATAATAACAGTAGAGTCACCATAGGTAATCGTGGTATCCCCACAACCTGTTATTGCTGCAACAGCAAGTGCTGAAAGTGCAATCTGTTTCCAATGTGTCATCTTCATTTCCTTAATCATAATTTTAACCTTTGATTTTGATTGAAGAATTCTGACAAGTTTTGATAACAAGATGGTAACATTGTAAAAATCTAAAGGGGAACAATCATAAATGATTATTTTTTGCTTCAAAATGTAGGAAAAATAAGAGAGTATTTTAACAACTGAATTGCTCTATATGATTTTTTAGTAACTCAAATTAAACCTTTGTCTTCGTTACCATTTTGTTATCATAATACTCTACTATTGCAGTATCTCGAAAGAGAAATTTATATTGAAAGGAAACAAGATGAAAATAAGTAAATTACTTAAAAAAGTAGTCAAAGAAGAGGGAAGTCACTCACGTAACTCCAAGACTATTGTAAAACTAAAGAATTCAAAAGAATTCAACTACCTCATCGACACACAACGCTAAACATTATGAACCAAAAGGGTTCATCCCACCCATCATACCCATTGCTTGGGATTTTTTATTGTCCTCTACCATTTTATTGATATCGTTCATCGCGGAGATAAGCAGTATCTGCAATGACTCTTTATCTTCCAGTAGAGAATCATCTATAATGAGATCTATCACTTCACCTGCACCGTTTGCTGTAAGCTCTATAAGGCCACCGCCGGCTTTTGCAGTCATTTGTACATTTTTTGCCTGCTCTTGCAGCTCTTTGGCTTTTTCTTGGATCTGCTCCATCATTTTGCCCATATTGCCCAAGTCAAAGCCTTCAAACATTACTCTAATCCTTCGAATTCTTCAGCAATGGTATTGTCATCATCAAGTATCACTATCTTTGGAAGATGCTTGTCAGCTTCCTCTTCGTTCATCATTGCATAGGCGATAATGATGATCTTGTCGCCCTTATGAACTTTTCTAGCTGCTGCGCCGTTGAGACAGATATCTTTTTTACCTGGCTCACCCGGAATGATGTAGGTAGAAAAACGCTCACCATTATTGATGTTTACGATATCGATCTTTTGTCCGACACGCATCTTGGCAGCATCCAAAAGCTCTTGATCAATGGTAATTGAGCCTACATAATTCAAATTTGCATCTGTTACGGTAGCTCTATGTATTTTAGAATAAAGCATTGTAATATTCATAACTATTCCTATGTATTTCTTAAAAACTATGGGATTATACCAAAATCCCCTATATATCTATATTATACTAAAATTGTGGGGAAATTGGAAAGTCGCAGGAAGATACCGTGCGACCTAAGTGAAAGAGGATTAGCGAACCAAACTCGCTGGTGAAATAGGATCTCCCCACATTTCAGCCGGGATCACATACTCCTCTACAACCTTACCACCGATGATATGCTCATCAATGATTCTATTTATCTTCTCTTTTGTCAAGCCTACATACATTGTATGCCCAGGCTCTACAAGCATTACCGGTCCTTGTTGACAACGGTTAAGACACCCTGTCTGGATAGGTGTAACTGCAGGGATAATACCTTTTTGCATCAAAGTCTGTGCAAGGTGCTGGAAAAGCTGTTGCGATTCTGGATCATCCGCTTTTACACAAGAAGGTTTTGGCATTCCCGGAGGTGCTGACTGTTGACATTTAAAGATGTAAAATGCCGGTTGTGGTATACTTGGTATCATACTGGTT
>DATCTA010000027.1:0-2858 GCA_036568165.1 Sulfurovum sp. | reverse complement strand
AGTATATGGAACTTTTACTTGTACTAATCCAGTATTTCCAGAAGCGGGGACATTAGATGTAATAGTACTAACTAATCCATCTGGTTTTGAGGTTAAAAATGCTCCAACACCTGATGGGAAAAGAACACTTGGTGTTAACGACTTTTATAATTGCAGTCCTAATCCTGTAAAAAGAAATGGAAAATGGCACATGGAGTGCGGCTATGATAGTAAGGTTCCGTATACTACTGCATCATTTATGAAGACCCGAAGCGGTTCATTCTCATTTAGAATTGGTTATCCTGTCCGATTTATGTGTAAAAAGAAATAAGCACATAAACACTCCAACAAGTGTCTTTCTTGTTGGCTTTCTTCTATCACAACAATAACCTCAAATTTCTTCTCAAACAAAATCTTTATATATATTCACAAATAAACCAAATCGGGTGACACCCTCTAAAGAGAAGAAGTGATCATTAATCCTTTATTGGAGAAGATTCTATCTTACGGTAGTATTTTGTAGGGGTTTTACGCTCTCTGCCTCTACTGTCTTTTTCAAATAATTTTATTATTTCAAGTCCATGAAGCTTTAGCCTTTCTTCAAAGGCTTCTTGCTTTTCTTTTGAGCTTCCGAACATACTTTTATAGGAATCACGATTTATATTTAATTTATCCCTGACATCATAAATAGCCATTTGCTCACCATCTTTTAAATTATTTTTTAGATATTCAATCACGATATCAGCATGTGCATCCCCCTTTTTATTGGGAGTATTGGTACTGAGAGACCAATCTTTAATGACAATATTCGGCATTTCATCACTTATTACTTTTTTATAGTCGAGTTCTTTGTATCTTGGGAGAATCATATAAATATCTGCTTTATCACAGTTCCCTTGATCATCAATCACATTTCTGATTCTAATACGATTGATCGCCTGTATGATCTCTACAAGAATGGTAGAGTCTTCAATTGCTGTATTTAAAATTTGTTGTTTTGGACCAAAGGCTATCTTTTCTCCTTTTGTATTTATGATTGTACGATTCTGCGCAAAAGACTTAGGTTTATTATTAAGCCCTGCAACGATACAAGTATCAAAATCCTTCCACTTATTTAAGCCTGTTATCGCATTCCAATGAGCAACTTCAATCGTTTTCTCTGGATATAAGTTTTCTTTGGCTTGAGTAAAATATTCTCTATTCTGTTTATGTGTAACTATCAATGTTTTCTTTCCAAGATTGACACTATTTAAAATATCAGTAGCTCTTTTTATATCTATGTCTTTCTTTCCTGTCTCTCCTGTAGTTGTATACATTGTTACATTGGCGTAGTTTCTTACACCCTCAACCTTCTCCACTAAATCAATATCACCATAATGTTCAGCCCTAAGGCTATAAACCTTATTAACACTTGCAGTTGCATCAAAGCAAACCAATGCTTTTTTAAATATCATATCAGTGACTCTATTGAAGCTTTTATTCCCATTGTTGGCAGTTATGTATACTTGTCTGTCTCTTAATTGATTCAGATTATTGATCGTTTCTTTAATTTGATCCTTGATTTCTTTATTCATTGCTTGATCATTAATACCAGTTAGAATATGGTAATACTTTGTAGCTTTTCCAATACTGCGCAGTGAGGCACTAGTTTCACCACCCAAGCTATCACCACACAAAATCTCGCTAAATATTATATATTTACGAAGTGTAAGAGATAACATTGCAGTTCCATCAGCTAACTTCCACATTTTGTCTGAGCTGATTAAGTTCGTACCCTCATCAGAATTCTCTAATATCTTTAACTCACCCTTTAAGTCCTTTAATTCTTGGGCAAACCTAGGATTTGATTTAAACTTCTTCTGCTTGCCCAAATGTGAGAAAATAGTGATAGCTCTTGTGATTGCCGCATCTTCCACTGAGATTTCTTTCATAGTGTCTATGGCTTCATCAACAACTAACAGATTTCTATCTTCTCCCAAGATACTCCAGATGTCACCACCCGTATAGTGATTTTTATAAAATGCATGAGTCGTAACTACTATTTGGTAATCTGCAGCTTCAGAAGGGCTTATTTTATTAGATGAATGAAAGGCACATGCTACTGTTTCTCCTGCTTCTGCATTGATTTTCTTTGCAATATTTTCAGCTTCGTCGATAAGATTGGTACTAATTAGAGCTGTAACACTTTTTGGAAGCATAGAACAATACGTAATTAAGTTTTCGGTTTTAGCTGAACCTGTGGGAGCTGACACAATATATTTGATATTCTTCTCTGGATGATTAATAGCATGATTCAAAATTTGACAGTTTAACTTCCATGTAGTTTCTAGTTCAGGTGTTGTTACTGCATTCCATTTATTATATTTAGACTTGAACTTTTCTATAAAATTATCAGCCTTAACAGGATTTTGAGGAGTGGACAATAGTTGCTCTATAGTCATTTGTGTACCTTCTACTTAAATAATTGGATCAGATTGTATCTAAATAAACTATGATGCCAAAAGTGGTGAGCCCCTCTAAAGAGAGAGGATCTTCTTAACTTGCCTCCAACACATGCACCACATAATAATTGATCACAGAGCCAAAGAGAGTTTCAATAGCACGCTTCAGCGCTCTTGTCTCAGCTCTGGCATTCATGAAGTGCAGCCCACCTGAACCTTTGAGCTCGGAGTATTCACAGATGCCCATGCTATCAGCTTCTCTTGATACTGAACCTGTCTGTATGGTAAGTACGCCCATTATCTGGGCATACTCTTTTGTGATTTGTTTATCTAGGATCTTCCAACTGTAAGATATCGGTAAGGATGAAAGTATTTTAATAAGTGCATCTCTTTTCGCTTCCCATACTCCGTTGATCCTTACAAAATCATCTGGTGATA
>DATCTA010000026.1:0-2063 GCA_036568165.1 Sulfurovum sp. | reverse complement strand
CCGGGCTTTTCCACCATCCATAACGGTAAGAGAAATAAATGATTATCAATAAAATCGAAAATATGTACAAAGGCATCATAATAGTTCCTCATAAACATTTACCGTACTTTGAACCATTTTGTTCAATGAAAAATTCTCATTGATATAACGATACCCATCAAATTTCAAATCACTACATTTTTTTATATTTTGGGCCAAACGTCCACTCTCTCCCACAGGATAAAAGAACCCATTTACACCCTCAATAATAATATCTAAAACACCTCCATGGTTCGTTGCCACAACAGGTGTATTGAGTGCCAAGGCTTCTGCTACGGATCGCCCAAAGCTTTCGGGTTTTTTTGAACTGCTGACAACCACATCACTTAAAGCATAGATCTCTGCAACTTTACTTTGTGAACCGGTAAATATAATATTCTCATCCAAATCCAATTCTTTTACCAGCCCTTTTAATGAATCAAAATACTCCTGTTTATCATCACGCACTCCACCGACGACCAATCCTACAATATTCGGATCGTTCTTTTGAAGTAATGCAATAGCACGAATAAAGGTTTGATGGTCTTTGAGCTGTGTAATGCGTCCTACCGTTGTGATAATACGCTTATCTTCTAAATGATACTCTGTTTTAAAATCTTCAATAAATTTCTTGTCAACATTATCAGGGTTAAATTTATCTAGATCTATCCCTCTAGGAATTACCGTGATCTTTTTTTCTTCTGTATTATAATGCTCTTGGATGTATGTCTTGACGGCTCCACTCACACAGATCACATGATCTCCTTTTGTCATTATCGCACTGTAAGGACTGACACTATTGAACCCATGTACTGTGGTTACAAAAGGGATATGGAGTTTTTTATTCGCCAGGTAGGTAAGCCAGGCAGGAACACGGCTTCTTGCATGAACTATATCTGGGTTCAACTCTTCCAATATTTTACGTAATTTAACGATACGTAAAGGCGCAGTAAAAGGATTTTTGGAACATACATCAAATATGATATGTGTCCCCCCATCCATTTTGATCTGCTCTTCTAGTTTTCCTCCAGCACTGATCACTATACTCTCATGTCCAAGTTTTACAAGTTCACGGCTCAATTCAACCGTACCGCGTTCTACACCGCCTTCATTGAGTTCTGGTAAAAGTTGTACGATCTTCATAGGCTCACGTCTTTGAGATATTCTTTAAAATCGATTTTTTTATTTCTGAGTTGAATTGCACCATTAAAAATGTACAGATACCCATCTTGTTCCAATCTGTTAACAAATCGTGTAAACTTATTTTCCTCTGTGCTTTCCAAAGGTAGAACAACCACATTGGATCTTCCATATGCAACTGCCTCAGAGATCATCGAGGTACTGTCTCCTGTGATAAATACCGTCTCACATTCTGCAAGAAAATCTGGAATAGGGTTTATAGGATTCTTTGAAAAGATCACCTCGTACTCAAATGCATAAGAAGCTACCAATTCTTCTATCTCATCACTTGTTCTTGGAGAAGTTGTAATCGCAATTTCATAACCTTCATACTGCTTAACGATTGCATCCAATTGTGCCTTGAGTTTTTCTTTATCAATAATAAACACTTTATTGCTTCCGCCTATCACAATGCCTATAGATCTTCTTTTGGCTTTATAGAGTCCTTTAGGTTCCACGTATGAAAAGTTAGCGGGTATCTCAATAATATTTTGTTGTGTCGGAGGAGTATCATGGCTTTGGGCAAATATAAGATCAAAATCGTAACGATACCCACGAGGCAGCATCATTGCTACAGATCTAATATGGAGCTTTTTGGCCAATACTTTGGTAGCATAAGAGGTTGCTGACCCTGTTCCAACAACCATATCATATTTCTTCTCAGGCATCTCAATATCAAAAAGTTTCTCTGTATATACACCGATACGATCAAAGAGGTAGCTAAGTCCTTTAGCCCATTTATATCTGAATTTGATAGAGACAACATCATATGGAATACCAAGATATTTTACAAAAGCCAAAGACTGGTTAAGATGCCCCATACGATCATCACTCAGTATCAGAGCTTTTTTCATATACGCCACCTG
>DATCTA010000025.1:0-4268 GCA_036568165.1 Sulfurovum sp. | reverse complement strand
CATCTACTGACGTGTTCCGAATACAATGGTAGTTGCATTCATAGTATAATGCGACACTTTACAATGTAAAATCACAAGTGGTGTTTAAATGAATAAGCGTGATAATAGTCCTAAAATTATTTCTTTGTTTTCTGGGTGTGGTGGGCTTGATTTAGGCTTTCATCAAGAAGGGTATGAGACCGTATGGGCTAATGACTTTGATCATTGGGCTTGTGAAACATTTAAGAAAAACATAGGAGATGTAATAGTTGAGGGGGATATAGAACAGATAGATCCTTATGATAATAATACTATTCCAGATTGTGACATCGTACTTGGAGGATTTCCTTGTCAAGATTTTTCTATGATATGGAAGCGGCCAGGACTCGATGGTGAGAGAGGTAACTTGTATAAAAGCTTTCTGCGCGTAGTAGATGCAAAAAAACCAAAGGCCTTTGTAGCTGAAAATGTTAAAGGGCTCCTAACAGCTAATAACAAAAAAGCTATTAAACAAATTGTTAGTGATTTTGAGAACATAGCACCAGGCTATAAGGTTAAAGTTAAATTATATAATTTTGCAGATTATGGAGTACCACAGCTAAGAGAACGTCTTTTAATAGTTGGCATACGTTCTGATATTGACTTCAATTTTGAACATCCCAGTCCTACTCACTCAGCAAAAGATGATAATTTATTACCTCATGTCACTGCTGGCGAAGCATTAGCAAATATTCCTCATAATGCCAAAAATACAGAACAGCAGAACTTAAGTCCAAAAACAGTTGAGAAGCTAAAACTTATACCAGCCGGTGGTAATTTTACTGATATACCAACAGATCATCCGTTATATGTAAAAGGTATGATTAGCCACGTGTATAGAAGAATACATCCAGATCAGCCTTCAAAGACAATTATTGCTGCTGGTGGTGGTGGAACTTGGGGTTATCATTACCCTGAGCCTAGATCGCTTAATAATAGAGAACGTGCAAGACTTCAGTCTTTCCCAGATGATTTTGAATTTGTTGGTACTATGACTCAGGTACGAAAACAGATTGGAAATGCCGTTCCCCCACAAGGTGTACGTGAGCTAGCTAAAACACTAAAGAAAATATTTAAATGATAGTTTTATGACATAGAGGACTCTATGAGTAGTTTGGTTTTCTCCAATTTCTATCCAGCTAAGATTACTGAAAGTGATATTAATAAAGTATTACTAGACCTCATAAAGCAATCATCGAGGGTTATCATAGCATCTGGATATATATCTAATGATGCTATGGTTGAGATAAATAAAATCGTAGAGAATAATACTGATAAAATTAAAGAGTTATCAATATTTATTGGTATGCACTATATAGAAGGGTTTACGAAGCAGCAGTATTACTCTTGCGTAAAGCTCAATGAATTACTTATAAGTAAAAATATTGGTGGAATATACGTTTCACCAACTATGAAATTTCATGGAAAAATATACAGCTTTGTTTCTGAAGAGGGAGTTCATACAAGCCTAATCGGCTCGGCCAATCTAAGTTCTTTCATTCAAAACTTAGAGCGTACTTATGAAACGATGTTTATAGCAAAAGATGACGAATTAGCAAAGGATATATACGACAAAAATCAAAAAATATTCGACAAATTGGGTGTTAGGATTGATAGAGCCGAAGCTATCCAAGAAGAAGACTTTATAAAATCGAGGATAGATCTATCAAGCTTCGATAATGTGAGTAAGATCGACCAGACAGAAATATCAAAAATCTTAGATCAAGACTCAGAGTACTGTTTTAAAGTTGAGGTAAAGACAGAAGAAAAAAGCAATCTAAACGCTTTTTTTGGGAAAGGTAGAGTGAATAAGAGAGGTTTTGAGGTTCCGAGACCGTGGTATGAAGTTGAAATTGTAGTTTCAAATAGAGTGACTACCCTTCCTGGGTATCCAAAAGATAAGACTTTTAAAGTAGTTACTATGGACGGATGGGTTTTTGAGTGTAAAACACAGGGAGACTATTCTAAAAATTTAAGGTCAACTGTAAGCCTTTCTATATTGGGTAAATGGCTCAAAGGACATCTAGAAATGAGCGGGTGTCTTAAAACTGGCGAAATGGTTACAGATCAAGTTTTAAGTGACTATGGCAGGAATCATTTGACGCTAAGATCAACCAGTCAGCCTGACCTATGGATAATGGAGTTTTGATGAATTACTTTAACCAATATATGCTCCAGTTTGAACAAGATAAAGATTTTCAAAATTCAATCTTAAAAACCAGGGATGACTTCCTAGAAAAATCTAATGGCATTCATAAGGATTATATTAATTATTTGCTTTTAGGTAATGTCCAAAGCGGAAAGACAGCGCATGTCTTAGGAATTATATCTCAGCTTGCAGACCAAGATATCAAGCTATTCTTCTATTTAACAACAGATAGTGTGGATCTACAGACCCAGACAAAAGATAGGATAGAAAAAAACCTATTAGGCTTTACGGTTTTAGACGAGAACGATCACCATTTGTTTGATACTGCTATGAGAGGGAATAAACCTCTAGTAATCGTCTTAAAGAAAAATAGCAGAGTCTTAAAAAAGTGGCGAGATAGCTTACTCAATAAAGATTATCTAAAAAGCTATCAAAGCTATATCATCGACGATGAAGCTGATGCAGCTAGTTTAGACACAAATCAATCAAAGAAAACCGCTAAAAAAAGTAAAATTAATGAGCTTTTAAGTGACATAAAAAGCGCGACTATTCAGTGTTTTTTTATACAACTAACAGCCACACCTCAGTCCATTTTACTGCAATATAACTCTTCAAGCTGGAAACCAGATGAAGTACAGTATTTTAGGCCAGGAGAAAAATATATAGGTGGAAACTTTATCTATACAGACCCTCCTAGCAATGTTGTAAAATTTATAGACTTCGATATTTCCGAAATTTATGATGAAACTGCTGCAGTAGATAATGATTTAACTAATGCACTTCTAACATTCCTTATTACTTGTGCGGAATTTGAGATTAATGGGAAGGGCAACTGTAATTTTATGATTCACCCCAGTCATAAAACAGAGATTCACTCTCTTTTCGAAAGCAAAATCAGAGAAGCCTTGAACCAAATTATACATAGCATCAATTACCCTGAAGATCAGTCTTTGAAAGACCTAGTCAAAGAAGTGTGGCTAGATTTAAAAGCGACAAAACCAGATATAAACCATATAGACGACTTGTACTCAAAGTTTATAGAGATAGTACAAAGAGAAGAAGTTAAAGTATTAACCATTAACTCAAAGTCGGATGATGAGCTGAAATTAGATTCGGGCTTCAATATCTTAGTAGGTGGCAACGTCATAAGTAGAGGGTTAACTATCCCTAAATTACAGACGGTCTACTACTGTAGAAGCTCTAAAAAACCTAATGCGGATAATTTTTGGCAACATTCACGTATTTTTGGTTATGATCGAGAGAAATCCTTAATCCGACTTTTCATGCCTCAATATGTATACAAGTTTTTTACTCATTTGAATGATGCAAATAATGCTCTGATCGAGCAAGCATTAGATAGAGATAATAATAACTATCAGTTTTTCTATCCAGATAACATATCTCCAACTAGAAAAAATGTTTTAAATAAAGATTTTTATGTCGTTAAGGGTGGGAAAAATTACTTTCCTTTATACCCAAATGAGAACAACTTAGTAACCACTAACGATGTTCTATCGCAGATTAATGAGCTTTACAATACAACAAACGAAGGGATTTTAGAGCTGTCCACAGACGATTTGATAAATGTATTGGAGTCATTAGGAAGTTTTGATGTTATCGATTGGGACTTAAGCACCTTTATCCAAAGTATAAGAGTGCTATCCACTAAAAGACCTACAATGAATAATGTTCTAATATTAAGGTATGATCGAAACCTATCAAAGGGCACAGGTACAATGCTTTCACCAGATGACAGGAAGCTAGGTAAAAGATATAGCAATGATATAGTAGTGACTTTATATCTTATTAAAGGAAATAAGGACAAAGGTTGGAGTGGCACAGACTTTTGGATGCCTAATATTAAGCTGCCTGAAAACTTAGATTTCTGGAATGCTAGGTAGCTATTTGCAGCTATTACCAATTCATAGCCGACAATACACGCTGGCCGTTTATGTAATAGGACATAAGTAGCAGGATTATTTCAGGTGGCAGAGTTAGCTCTTTGGTTGTACCATTAAGATGTACGGTCCGGAGCCTTTCCTAAAAAGTGTGTAACTATTATTTAGATTGTAGAAGTACTTACACGAAATTTAGGAAAGGC
>DATCTA010000024.1:0-6157 GCA_036568165.1 Sulfurovum sp. | reverse complement strand
AGCGTTAAATCAAGGATGAGGGAAAAAAGTGGGATTATTTGACTTTTTAAAGCCAAAAAATGATGTGCCATACGATAAGATCTATAGTGAGCTGGATGTTTTTACTGAAGCATCTCTGGCGATGCCAAAGATGAATAATCCCTTTTTGCTTGACAACAAAAGTATACATCCTATGATATTTGGTTATTTTATGGGTGTTATCGATCATGTCGCAAAATCCTATAAGCTCAGCGACAGTGAGAAACGCAAAGTATGTACTCAGTATCTGTTGAAAAACTTTGCAAACAATAATATGGATCGTGCCAATGAGCTTGTAAAATATTGTGACAAGATCATGCAAGAAGAGGAAACTTCCAGGTATGCACTGAGAGGCAAGCTTGCAATGAAAAAATGGAAAGCAGGCGGTCCAATGGCTGACTATGCCACTATGGGGCTTATAAGGGTACTGAACGACTGATCGAAAAGGCATTAATTTATTTCTATCCAACTTTTAGCTATAATAGCCGCATTTTTAACGCGACAATGTAGGTTGCGTTTAGTATAAAGGGTTAATTTGAGTGAAAATCTTATAGGTTACATAGATGACCAAGGCAATATTATTGATACACAGAGTGCAGGTGAAAACTGTACAGCAACACCAATTGAGTATGACAATTCTGAAGCATCTTTGGAGATAGTCCGCCACTCTACAGCACACCTTATGGCTCAGGCAATTACAGAGCTATATCCTAATTCACAGTTCTTTGTCGGACCGGTAGTAGATGAAGGTTTCTACTATGATTTCAGGGTCGATCAGCAGATAAGTGAAAATGATCTTAAAACGATCGAAAAGAAGATGAAAGAGCTTATCAAGAAAAAGTATAAGATCGAAAAATACGAGATGAGCAAAGCTGAAGCGATGGAAAAGTTCGCAGGTGATGACTTGAAACAAAAAGTCATGTCTCGTATCACGGATGAGAGGCTTTCTGTATACAAGCAGGGTGATTTTGAAGACCTATGCCGCGGGCCTCATGTGCCTTCACTTCGCTTTTTGCATAACTTCAAACTTACGCGTGTAGCGGGGGCATACCTAGGTGGTGATGAAAAGGCTGAGATGCTGACACGTATCTATGGTGTGGCATTTGCTGACAAAGAAACACTGCAAGAACATCTCACAATGCTTGAAGAGGCTAAAAAACGTGACCATAGAAAGATAGGTCATGAGATGGAACTCTTTATGTTCAATGACGCAGCAGGTCCAGGGCTTCCGTTCTGGATGCCAAAAGGTGCGAAGCTTCGTTACAAGCTGGAGAGTATCCTGCACAAAGCACACCTTACGCGCGGTTATGAGCCTGTACGTGGGCCAGAGATCCTTAAAGCAGACATGTGGAGAACCTCTGGACACTATGCTTGCTATGGTGAAAATATGTATCTCACTACGATCGATGAACAAGAGTACGGTATCAAGCCTATGAACTGTTTAGGGCACATCCAGGTCTTTAAGCAAACACCGAAAAGTTATCGTGATCTTCCGTTACGATATTATGAATATGGTTTGGTCCACCGTCATGAAAAGTCAGGTGTACTGCACGGGCTTCTGCGTGTACGTGAATTTACACAGGATGATGCCCATATCTTCTGTGAACCAAGTCAGATCGCTGCTGAGGTACTTGAAGTAGTAGGTTTTGTGGATTCTGTAATGAAGCTCTTTGGCTTTGAGTATACGATGGAAGTAGCAACAAAACCGGAAAAAGCGATCGGTGACGATACTGTATGGGAATTGGCAACACAAGGACTTAAAGATGCACTTAATGGTAATAATCTGCCATTTACCATTGATGAAGGCGGTGGAGCATTCTACGGACCAAAGATCGATATTAAGATCACAGATGCCATAGGGCGTAAATGGCAGTGTGGTACGATTCAGGTAGATTTCAACCTGCCAGAACGTTTTGATGTAGAGTATGTCGCAGATGATAATACCCGTAAAAAACCGGTGATGATACATAGAGCGATATTAGGATCATTTGAACGTTTTATCGGAATTCTTACTGAACATTATGCAGGAGAGTTTCCATTCTTCTTAGCCCCTGTACAGGTGATATTCGTTCCTATTGCCGATACGCATGCGGATTATGCCTATGCACTTAAGAAAAGACTGGTACAAGAGGGTATGGACGCTGAAGTCTACGATAAAAATGACTCTTTGAACAAACGTGTACGTAACGCTGAAAAGCAGCGTGTACCGTATGTAGTGATCATCGGGGATGAAGAAGTGGCAAATAAAACTGTTGCAATTCGTGATAGAAGAGCCAAAGAACAGTATAATCTTACGCAAGATGAATTTATGGTAAAATTAACCCAACAACTTCAAGAAGGTAAAATTTGAGCAGACAAAACGACAGAAACAGAGGTAGAAAAAAAGGCGATGATGTCATCATGAATGACGCCATCAGAGCACATGAACTTAGAGTACTAAGTGAAGACGGTGAACAGCTTGGTATCATCTCCAGAGATGAAGCGATACGGATAGCTGAAGAGAGAGACCTGGACCTGGTTCTCATGTCACCGGATGCAAAACCTCCTGTTGCCAAAATCATGGATTACGGCAAGCACAAATACGAACTTGAGAAAAAGAAGAAAGAAGCGAAAAAAAAGCAAAAAGTTATAGATGTCAAAGAGGTAAAATTTTCTTGTAAGATCGCTGAAAATGACATCAACTATAAAGTAAAGCATGCCAGAGAGTTCCTCGAAAAAGGCAAGCATGTAAAACTTCGTGTATTTCTTAGAGGTCGTGAGATGGCAAACCCTGAATGGGGAGTAGAAGTGCTTAATCGTGTCTGGCCTATGCTTGAAGATATCGGAAACCTGGAAAGCAAACCTACGCAAGAAGGGCGTTACATCAATATGTACGTAACCCCACTCAAAAAATAGAAATAGGTCTATAGCACATCATCTTCCGTTAGATATTTAACGCTGTACTTCGTAGTACAGCTTATAAATCTTCAACAAAGCCTCATGCACTCTAAACCTATTTTGGTTTGGGTTACTCTTTATATGATTCTGAATTTAGTTCTTCGCATGCACTGAGCTTTAGCTCTTGATTTCATAATGCAGTTTTAATCCTTCACTTGTCATTACAAAGCCTGAGATGTTGATCTTCCCTTCATGTACCAGCTGATGATGCTTTTTGCACAGAGGTATCAAGTTGTATTTATGATTTTTATGGAAATGGTCGATGTGGCCTTTTTTATCGGCATCTTTTTGTGCAGCAATGTGGTGCACATCTTCTACATTCTCATCACACAATCCACATTTTGTCAAATAGAGGTCTTTGTTGTATTTGCTGCTTTTTTGTTTACGCAGTTGTTTCATATCCGAACCGGAATGATTCAGGTTTTCCCTGATGGTCTGTGCCATTTGCAGGAAATCCTTGTCCATATGGAGTGACTTGGCAAACTCCAGTCCGTAAAGACTGTCCCCTCTTCCAAGTTGCAGTACCCTGTTGTAGATCAGTGTGTCATTGTTCTCATCATATTTGATCCCCAGATGTAAAAAGATGAGATGTTTGAGTTTTTGCAGTTGAGGTATGCTTCCCAGCTGATGCAGGTGTGTTGCAAAGATAAAGGTGGACTTGAGTGACAAAAGCTTCAAAATGGCACTTGAAACGATAGCCAGAGCTGATTCTGTCTCTGTTCCCTGACTAATCTCATCCCCAAGGATCAAAGAGCGCGCATTCGCACGATTGAAGATATTCTTGAGCTCCATCATCTCCACTGAGAATGTGGAGAGTCCTTTATAGAGGTTGTCTTGAGAGACAATACGTGTAAACAGCTTGTCATAGAGTGTAAACCTCAGTTCTACCGCAGGTACAAAGAACCCTGCCTGAGCCAATACTACGGAGAGTCCGATACTTTTCATCAGGGAAGATTTTCCGGATGAGTTGATACCGTAGAGCAAAACACCAAATACATCTTCATTATTGCTTGCATTGAGCGTGATGTGGTTGTGGGTGGTCTGGTTGTTTTTCCCTAAAAATACATCATTGGGAACGTAGATACCACGTTCATTGTTTGCTTCGATGATCGGGTGACGAAGGGCGATAGCTTCATAGAAGTTCTCTTCCTCTTTCCCAGGTGACTGTATGATCGGACGGCTAAGATTCATGCTCTGTGCACATTTGGTATTGGAGATAGCCACATCGATATTGGCGATAAAAGCGATCAGTTTATCAAGCAGGAGGGAAAAACGGTTTTCAAGCAGGTCAAGACTCTCTATGTATCGCTGTTTGACGAGTGAAACCAGTTTGACCTGGGCTGTTTCATAAGAACGTGTGATCTCTTCAAAAAGCGGTGCTTGTACTTTAACGGCATTTTTTAGATATTTGTAGTTAAAGTCTTTGAAGAAGTGGTGTTCATTGTCAATGGTGACAAATGATTCTTTAAGCGGTTTCTCGATCAATGTAAATCGGTTTTTGGTCAGATGAAGAAAGTATCCTTCACTCTCCAGATAGTTCACAGAAGTATAGCGTGACGTTGCGCCGGAAAAGAGTTTGTCTTTGTCAAAAAGTGACTCGACATGTGAAGCTACATCCTCCATCTTGGAGACCTCTTTTTGCTGTGAAGTGACAATGTTGTCAATAGCAGGGTAAACACCCCCTTTAAAGATGTTGTCATTGATCTGTTCTATACGGAAGCGCGCACAGATATCAAGTTCGAAGGTATCATTGAGGACATTGAGCATCTCTTTGGTCTCATCAAAGAGCCTGCTCTCTATCTCAAGACCGCTGTTCTTGGCATCCTCAAGCAATTTCATTATGGCTTCGAGTGACATACTGATATAGGTGAGTTCTACAGGATGAAGCTTGCGCAGTTTGATACGTCTTGTGATACGTTCAAGATCATAGATCTGTTTCAGGTGCGTTTCAAAACGGTCTATGCTTGGCAGGAGAAGTTCGGTAAGCCTATAGCGCTCTTCCAAGAGTACCTGATCACAGATAGGATTGAGCAGCCTTTCTTTAAGCAACCTCTTCCCAAATGCGGTGGAGGTTTTATCTATCAGGTCCAGCAGTGTCATATCGGAAGGATCACGTGAGATGACACCCAGTTGTTCCATCGCATTGTTCCCGATGTACATATAACGGTTCGAACCCAGGAACTGAGGTCTATTCATCTTTTCTATGATACTTTCATCATGCTCGATGATAAAGTCTATGAGGATCGCTAATGCCTCAGTCGTGTACGGGTAGCGTTCAAGATCAAGAAATTCAATGGCTGAAAGAAAGGAATTGATATTGAAAACACGTGCAAAGAGTTCATTTTGGAAAGTAACCTTGAAACGTCTGGTATTATGTGTATGATGTAGGGAACTTAGCTCAAGGTAATGGATGAGCCAGTCCTTGTCTATCTCTTTGCCCTCAAGGGTGATAATAACCTCTGAGGTTGTGTAGGTCTGCAAAAGGTTAAAGGCTTCATCAAGGGCATAGGTCTTATCATCCCTGCTCGAATGTATCTCGTTACAGATAGTCTTTCCTGTACTGACATCGATACCAGCATACCCTACAGAGTAGATTCCTGCATTTTCATCTATCATCAATGAGACAATGTTGTTTTCAGAAGGTTCGCTGAGATACTCAAAGTTGGTACCAGGAGAGATGATATTGGAAACATAGCGTTTCACATTGGGCATCTCGCCTTTTTGCTTTACCACGATGATTGTATATTTTTTTGTACCGATAAGCCTGGCCAGATATCGGTCCAAAGATACAGCCGGAACACCTGCTAAAAGAGGGTTGGATACAGAGTTTTCAAGTATGGCTTTGCTTTTACGGGTGAGTTGGATATTGAGCAGTTCGGCGATCTCTTTCGCCTTGCCTACTTTGAGTTGATCGTTGTTGACCTCGTAGACTTCAAAAAATGTGCCGATCTCCATCAGAACGAGGGCATCTTTCCCGTATTTTTCCTCAAAATGCAGTTGCAGATCAAAATAAATCTCTGTTAAAAGTTTCTTTTTTTGAGAAAGTATTTCGGTTACTTTATCCACTAGGCTTGCCCTTATTTTTAATCGTATAGATTTTATCACAAATAGGGTTAGAGATATAGGTCAAGCATGCATTTATAATTCTTTTAGATATTTTGGGTATAATACGCGTCCCATTTTCTGCGAAATGATTATTGAG
>DATCTA010000023.1:0-2835 GCA_036568165.1 Sulfurovum sp. | reverse complement strand
CATTGATACGTATAAATTTCATAACATATTGTACAAAAAAGGGATGAAATCCATCATTGCTTTACATTTTTTTGCTAAAATACGAAAAAATTAAATAGATATAATTATGATATTCATAAGGAAAAGAAATGAAAAAAATATTGATTGCTTTCATTATTACATTGTCATCTCTGATGGCAGAGCTCAATCAAGTCTGGGCTACACCTCAGTTCGTTGAGAAGAAGATGAAGATTATTGATATACGTACCCCGGCAGAGTGGAGAGAAACAGGTATTGTTGAGGGTTCATATACGATCATGTTCTTTGATGAAAAAGGAAATTTTAATTTAGAGATTTTTTTAAAACAATTGGACATGGTGGTGAAAAAAGATGAACCTTTTGCACTTATATGCAGGGTAGGAAGCCGAACCGGTATGGTTTCTGAATTTCTATCAGAGAGACTGGGCTATAAGGTAACGAATCTTAAAGGCGGGATCATGAAAATGATCTATGAAGGCTATAAAACAGTGCCATACAAAGAATAATTTTTATACAACTTGATTGACATTGACTAAACTTTTCTGATATAATTTTCTAAATTAAAGAAATATTTTATTTTAGGAATACTATGTCAAAAAGTTTATATGAAACACTTGGTGTTAGCGAAAATGCTTCTGCCGATGAAATAAAAAAAGCATATAGAAAACTTGCAAGAAAATATCACCCCGATATCAATAAAGATGAGAGTGCTGTAGACACATTCAAAGAGATCAACGCTGCCTATGAGGTACTTTCTGACCCTGAGAAAAAAGCACAATATGATCAGTTCGGTGATCAGATGTTTGGTGGTCAAAACTTCCATGATTTTGCGCGAAGACAGGGTGGTGGTGTAGACCTAGACGAGATACTCAGACAGATGTTCGGCGGCGGTGGCGGCTTCAGCGGCGGATTTGGAGGTGCAGGGGGTGGTTTTGGAGGCTTTGGTGCTCCGGATCTTGACCTGCAGACAAGGATCAC
Organism: Sulfurovum sp.; assembly: GCA_036568165.1. Classification (GTDB taxonomy): domain Bacteria; phylum Campylobacterota; class Campylobacteria; order Campylobacterales; family Sulfurovaceae; genus Sulfurovum. The sequence goes on along the minus strand of DATCTA010000023.1, from coordinate 1,839 downwards.
GGTACCGTTCATGGTGGCTATAAACGGCGGAAAGCATAATGTATCTGTCAATAACCAAAACTTTGATATCAAGATCCCTGCAGGGATAAAAACCGGCGAGACGATGCGTGTCAGGGGCAAAGGAAAACAGTACCAGGGACATGTAGGTGATCTGCTTATCCAAGTGGAGGTCGCAGCTTCAAATGAGTATGAACGCAAAGGTGACAACCTCTATAAAACAATCAATGTTCCGTTGAAAGATGCGCTCTTTGGCGGTAAGATCTCAGTAGATACACCTGAAAAAGAGGTTTCACTCAAGGTGCCTCAAAATACGAAAAACGGACAGAAGTTCAGACTCAAAGGTAAAGGTGTTGCCGATAGAAAGACAGCTCTCAGGGGTGACCTGTACCTTGTGGCCAATGTGGTCCTGCCGGATGTGGATACATTGGATAATGAACTCAAAGCGATGCTTGAGGCGAAACTTTAGCAAAAAATTTAAAAAGGATCAAAGATGCATAGTTATGATGAACCTGTATATCTTATCTCTGTTGTAGCAACCATGCTGGATATACATCCGCAAACACTGAGACAGTATGAAAGAGAAGGTTTGGTCGAACCTTCCCGTACACAGGGACGTATGCGTCTTTATTCGCAGCGTGATATCGAACGCATGAAACTTATTTTACGTTTGACACGGCAGATGGGTGTGAATCTTGCAGGGGTTGATATCGTGCTTCAACTCAAAGAGCAGATCGATGAAATGCAGGCTGAGATAGACCAGCTGCGCAGTGAACTCAGTAAAGTGAACCGTAATGGTTCTGTACACTCAAGCAAAGCGCTTGTTAGAAAAAGTTCATATGACATTATTATTTTTGAGGATTAGGTCTTTACGCCTCATTTCATAGGATGTATCTATTGAAAATTATATTATAATAGTCGAATGAAACATCAAAAATATTATACTTTTCTTCAAAAACAGATCCTTGTAATGATAGGGCTTTCACTTATTCCCGGATTTGTCTATGTTGTTGTAGGGTGGGTATTTAATATAGTCCTTCCTGCATTGATATGGTATAGTATTATGCTGATCACCTCTGTGTATGGCTGGTTTCTTTACAAAGAGTTCGCTACACATAAAATGGATGAAGAGCATTTAAGATCATGGTATAAGAAGCTTACATGGTTCTTTTATGTTATTTTTTCATCCTGGTCCTTGATATTTGTAATGTATGTTCGACATGATGCATACCACCTGCATTATATAGCCATTTTTACACAGTTGGGTGCTTCTGTTGTTGCATCGACACTTCTTATTTCCGATAAAAAACTATTTGTTCCTATTTTAGTTACCTTGATATTGCCTTTAACGCTTTATTTTATACTTGTAAATGAGTGGTATGGATATGTATTATCAGTTTTTTCTCTGATATTCTTAGCTGTCCTGCTTTATGCATCATTTAACACAAATGGACTGTTGCAAAAAAATTACTCGCAGGCACAGCATGATATATTGACAGGGCTTTATAACCGAAGATATTTTATGGAGTATATGGAGTCTTTGAGTGAAAGGATAGCTGAAAGCGGTAAAACTGCCTGTATGTTTCTCATTGATCTGGATCATTTTAAAACCATTAATGATTCATTGGGACATGATATAGGCGATAAGCTATTGATAGAGGTTTCAAAACGTATAAAGAAGTATGTCCAAGATACACATATGGTAGCGCGTCTGGGTGGTGATGAGTTTATACTTGTAAGTAAAGAGTTGAGTGAGAAGGAGTTTGAAAAGAACCCTGGATGTACCTTTGCCGATGGTTTGCTTAATATTATAAGGGAGCTTTATATTATTGATGGACATCA
>DATCTA010000022.1:0-4193 GCA_036568165.1 Sulfurovum sp. | reverse complement strand
CCCAAAGTGTACCATCAGGGGTATCCATAATGGATATGCCCAGTGCTGTAAGTCGGTCACGTATGCCATCGGAGCGTTCAAAGTTTTTCTCTTTTTTGGCTTCAGAGCGTTCAGCAATAAGCATTTCAATCTCTTTTTTAAGTGTCTCATCCACACCTATCTGAAAATACGAAAAAGGCTCTTTACCGCCAAATCCAAGAAGGGCATCGATAAATTCGATATTTGCCAAAGTCTCTTTTTTAAGTGCTTTGTCTTTTGGATTGCTGTCCAGTGCATCATTGGTCGCGGCTACCATATCGTCTATTACGGCAAGGGCTATAGAGATATTGAGATCATCGCTCATGGCATCAAGCAATGCCTTTTTGAACGTTGTATTGACTGCAGATGCTTTACCCGAGCTGACGCGTTTTTTAAGCCTGTAAAGCTTATCTAACCGTTTTTTAGCTGTAAGCAGATCCTCTTCATTAAAATTAAAATCATTTCTATAATGTACAGAGTTGAGGTAATAGCGCAATACCTCTCCATCATATACCTTGAGCGCATCTTTAAGAAAAAAGCTGTTTCCCAAAGATTTACTCATCTTTTCACCGTCGATCTGTACAAATCCGTTGTGCATCCAGTATTTGGCCAGTTCATGTCCTGTGGCACAGCGGCTTTGGGCTGCTTCATTTTCATGGTGAGGGAAAAGCAGGTCAGCCCCACCGCCATGAATGTCTATGCTATATGTATCAGTTCCATGTGTATGGGCAAAATGTTTTTCTATCATCGCAGAACACTCTATATGCCAGCCCGGACGGCCAGATGAAAAAGGTGCATCAAAACAGATATCTTCATCTCCTTTACAGGCTTTCCATAGTGCAAAATCTTTAGGGTTTCTTTTCTCGGAAGTGTGTGCTACACGGCTTTGGTTATCTTCATCCTCACCTACTCGATGTGATATCTCTCCATAGTGTGCATCTTTACTCGTATCAAAGTAAACATCACCTGAAGAGATAACATAGGCTATGTCTTTGTTGATGAGCGTTTGTATCATATCCTCTATAGCTTGAAGCGATTCAGTGGCTTTTGGCTCGATATCAGGACGCTCTATACCCAGTGCACCCATATCTTCAAGATAGCGCTCAATGTAATACGAGGTAATCTCCTCCATACTTTGTCCGGTCTCTTCAACTTTCTTGATGATCTTATCATCTATGTCGGTAAAGTTTTTGCCCATAGTGACATTGTAGTTGAGAGCTTTTAGTGTACGAGAGAGCAGGTCAAAAGAGAGGCTGCTTCGTGCATGGCCTAGGTGTGCGTCATCATAGACAGTAGGTCCGCAAACATAGATACTTGCTTCTCCTTTGCGAATGGGTTCAAAAGGAAGTTTTGTTTTTTGTACGCTGTCATATATGTGCATGATGATCGCTTGGCCTTTAATATGTTAGTGTTGTGATTATAGCCAAAAGTTAATTAGAGGAGATCACGCACATGATCTTTGTGTGAAAGGATCTGAAACAGATTGACGTAAAAAACAGATTATTTATTCAATTTATGATTTTGGGCAAAATGGTTAACACAAACTTAACAGTTTAATCATATAGTTTTATCGCAAAAAGAGGCTCGTTCGCAGTCCTACGCCAATAGAAATATACGAACGAACACACATTACATCGAGAAAAATGTAACAGGAAGATTATAGCATATCCAATTGTTATTACATCTCTTTTTGCAAAAAAGGAGAGAAAAATGAATAAAACTAAACAGATAAAATACTCGTTGGTCACAGTACTTGCTTTATCTACAGTGAATGCAGAAGATATCAGTTTAGAAACAGTAAGTGTTACAGCAACAAAAATCGAAACACCCACAAAAGATGTATCACAATCGATCGCAGTTGTAGATGAACAGACCATAGAAGATAAGAATGTCTTGAACATTCAAGAGGCTATTGAAAATATTCCTGGTGTAATCGCAGAGTCTTCAACGAATTCACCTAATCCAAGACTCATTATCAGAGGAGCAGGACTAAAGGCTAGATATGGTGTAAGAGAGATCATGGTAATGAAAGATGGTGTACCATTGACGGATCCAGATTCATTTACACGATTTGATTTTATCGATATGCAGGATGTCTCCAGTGTGGAAGTACAAAAAGGACCAGGTTCTATCAATGCTGCCAATACAACAGGTGGGGTGATCCAGCTTATCACAAAGTCTGTATTTGAAGAGAGCGAAGATAGGATCAAAATAGGTGTGGGAGATGATGGCCAAAAGAATCTTAATCTAAAAGTCGGTGGTCAATTAGGGGAGAATGATTTTGCATCTTTGACCTTTTCCAAACGTGCAATTGAAAATGACTGGAGAGAGCACAATGAGTTTGATGCGACCCAACTCAGCTTGAAACATGGTCATATCTTTGAAGATGAGTCTACATTGGAAACGGAATTTTCCTATACTGAATCAAACATGAATATACCAGCAACGATGAATGCTGAAGAGTTTGAAACCTTTAAACAAACAGGTGAACAGGGCTATACGGACTACCAGTGGCAGAACAGTGCAAGGGATTCTAAGATCTTTGCGATCAATACCAAGTATGAAAAAGAGTTCGGTGATTTCTTGTTCAAACCGAGATTTTACTTCAATACATGGGATCATTTCCACCCGGTCACCGGTTTGATCAATGATGCTAATGACAACAGTGTTTTTGGTACGGATATTGAGTTTGATTATGCACATAAAGCATTTGGAAATGATGCAACACTTGTAGCCGGTGTAACTTATAAATATGACAAAACAGATGATGCAAGAAAGTATGAATATGCAGATTTGGAATATGAGACAGTTACACTTCCTTATCCTCCTTTTACCTCCCGCGAAGAAATTGCTCGAACTACTTCAGATGTTAAAGGCGATCTAGCGCAAATAGAAGACAGTAGAACAAAACTTTATGGTGTATATGCTATGGAGACATTTTCTCCTAATGATGATATTACTATTGATATAAGTTCAAGGGTAGATAGATTGGATTTTGACATAAGCGGAGATGAAATAACGGTTTATGATTATGCATTGAAAAATTACATACCGGGTGAAGGACTTTATCAGATAGATAGAACGTATGATCTTTTTTCTGCAAAACTTGGTGCTGTATACAAACTAACTGATACGACCAATATGTATGCATCTATCGCAACAGCTAATCAAGCACCAACAGGAAGTGAGATTGCATCAGCTGAATATTATGGTATCGATCTTGATAAAAGTACAAGCGTGAACTATGAGATCGGTCTTAAAGCAAGAGCAGCAAAATTATTTGTGGATATGGCAATTTATCAAAATGATGTGAAAGACGAGATTGTACAGATTCTAGATGCTAACGGTAATTCTATATATGATAATGCAGGTAAAACTAAGAAAAAAGGGTTTGAATTAAACACAGTATATGAAGTTTCAGACATACTGGAAATAGGTGGCGCATATGCTTACAGTGATTACAAATTTGTTGAATTTGAAGAAATCGTAAGAGGAAGACCAGTTTCAAGAGATGGAAACTATCTACCATATATCCCTAAAAATAAATATTCCCTTTTTGCAGCCTTTAGAATGGAAAATGGTTTTAAAGCAAGGTTAACAACAAGTACTTGGGGAAGTTATTATATGGACACAGCAAATACGCAAAAATATGAGGGGTATGACTTTGTTACTGACCTGATGATCGGTTATGAATATCAAGCGCATAATATACAGTTGAATGTGCGTAATCTTTTAGATGAGTATTATGCAATGGAAGCGTTGAAAGATATCTATGGCAACGAATCATATAAAGCAGCAGCACCTCAAAGCTTTATGGTGACTTACAGTTATCAATTTTAAAGGAGAATAGATGGTAGAGTTCAAAGAAAATAGAGACCGAAACGATATCTATGGCATGCCCATATTGGGATTTTTGTTCAAAAACCCGACTTTTTTGATGGCATTGAAGATAGCAGTTCTTGCTCTATTTATCTATGGAATTTACATGGGTTTTGTTGTCCCGGGACATGAGAATATCTTTACGACCTATCTCTTTTGGGGACTTTTCTGGCCGGTTTTTATGGTCATTACCCTTGCAACATTTGGTAGAATTTTTTGTGGTATCTGTCCACATGGTTTTTTAGGAAAATATATCACTAAATTCGGCCTTAAGAAGGATATGCCTCATTTTTTAA
>DATCTA010000021.1:0-2680 GCA_036568165.1 Sulfurovum sp. | reverse complement strand
ACAGGGCAATCTCCATGTGGTGGAGGGGTCTGCTAAGTTTTGCTTCTGCCCTCTAAGTTCTCAAACCATTGGTTACATATGGCCGTGTAGATGATCTTATACGCTTCAAGCTTTTCATAGTATATTTCATTTTCATCAGTGAAATAACTTCTTAAAAAGTAGGCTTCATTCTCTTTATCGAGATCAAATTCAACACATACCGATGCCAGATCAAAATATCTGTCATTTACAGCTGAATCTTCCCAGTCTATCAATTGGACCGTTTCTGTGAAAAGTACATTTCGGGGATTGAGATCATTGTGACATAATACATATTCAGACGGATAGTTCTCTAAGACAACAAAAGCATTCTGGACTTCTTTTGATTTTGTTTTGAACAGTCTTTCTAGCACTAAAGGGTTCTTCTCTATTTTTAAAGTATGGACTTTTTTCAATACTTCTGCAAACTGCTGTAAGTCGTTTTTTTCTAATCTCTCTTTATGCGTGCCCTCTACATAGGTTGAGACTACCAATGCATTCTCTTCATCCAAAAGCAAAGGTTCTGATGTGATACCTTTTTCAAATGCCAACTTTTGTACTTCAAATTCAAATTTTCTGTCTACATCTGTTCGAATGAACTTGCGAACTATATACTTTTTTTCTTCGCTATGGACTACATAATTTTCATTGTTGTAGCCCTGTTTTTCAAGTAATGTGACCTCTGTGATAGTTGTCTGAGCAAAAAATGCGTACTTGCTAAGATCGATCTTCACGGAAAGCCTTCCGCCAGGAGAAATGGCCATAGAGTGCTAATACTGTATAAAACGCAAACAGAACGATGGTCGCGTGATAGCCTGACTTCCAGTACAATACCACAGCAGCAGCATCTATCACGATCCAGAAAATCCAGTTCTCGAGAATCTTATGTGCCAGCATCCATGTAGCTATGACAGAAAAGATCATCACAAAACCATCCAAATATGCAAATCTGGCAGGTGTGTAAGTTGCCGATAGATACCCGACAACGAGACTGATAATGCTACCCAATATGATGACAATGATGTTTTTTGAAAGTGGCCAAGAGGTGATCGCTAGTTCTTCACTGCTCTGCTTTACTCCTCTCCAGAGGATAAAACCATATATAGCCATGATCATATAATAGAAGTTGAGCAGTGCAGATGAGAGCAGTGCACCATCCCAAAAGAGGATGGTATATATGAGTGTTCCAAAAAAAGCAAAGAACCAAGCCCAAAGTGACTCTTTTGCAGCAAGAAGGACATAGGCGATGCCAAACAGTACGGCAACGATCTCCCATGCCGGCATCGCAGCAAAAGCATCAAGAATGGTCTGGAGGTTAAACTGCATCCTAGTAGATACCTTTTCTATTGTTCCCTACAAGTTTCAGGACGAATATAGAATCTGGAATCTCTGTAAAAACTGAATATATCTCTTTTTCCAAGAGTGCCATGATAACTTTATATTCACCATGCACCTGAGTGCTGAGTTCGTTTCTAACAACTTCAACACTTTGCTCTTTTTCAAGCTCCGCTATAAAAGCCAATATTGGCGCTTCAAATTCTTTTTGAAGCGGATACATACTGATGTCTACAGAGATCTCCATCTATCAATCCTCACTAAAAATCATACGAGAGCGTTAACCCTGCTGTTCTTGGGGCACCTAGCTGCACATAAGGCTCTGTCACATAAAATTTGGACGGATTGTTTCCAAAATCTCCAAATCCTCGTACATAGTAGTCTTCATCTGTAAGGTTTCTAACCCATACACTTGCAGTAAAACTACCGTTTGTATACTCAAGACTCGAATTCAAAAGTGCATAAGGATCTGATTTTTGATTATGTCTGTCAGAAAAATAATAACTACCTTTACCTTCAACATTTGCTTTAAATGTCCATGCTTCCAAGAAGAAATAATTAAACCCTATATTATACTGATACTCAGGAGAATTTGCAGGTGCACGTCCTGTCATGTCAATTGCTGAAGGATCAGGATTATCATACTCATCAAATTTCGCTTTGAGTAAACCCAGACCTGCATAGAGATGTAAAGTATCTTGAGGATAATAATCGATTTGCGATTCCAATCCGTAGTATGTACCTTCAGCTGCATTGGCTAAATAGTCAATCCATTCTATACTATCGTCATCTCTAACATTTACTACTGAACTCTTAACCTGCTGATCTTTTCTTTTCCCATAAAAGAGATTGAGTCTGCTTTTTAGAGTATCATTCAAATGACTCGAGTTTACACCAACATCTAGATTCCACAAATTCTCTGTCTGATACTCTCTCTCATCTGCTGTTAGCCTATAATCAGAATTTACTCCTCCAGGCTTGTATCCTTTGGAGAGTGTTACGTAGTAGAGACGGTTTACATCAGCCTGATAATTCAATCCTAGTTTACCACCACCTAAAAGTTCATCGGTATCATTAATAACACCCTCAGAATCACTATATGCTGCATCCCATTGTTCAAGTCTCAAACCGGCTATCATCGTGAGTTGATCTGTTAAATGTGTGTCCAACTGACCATAAATTGCTTTATTTTTTGTATCATAATTACTAATAAATGGTATACCGTACAGATATGTATAATTTCTTGTCATTTCCTCAGAATAATCTTTATAGTATGCACCCAATGTCCAATCCGTAGTACTATTAAAGATACGTCCCTCTTCATCAG
>DATCTA010000020.1:0-2912 GCA_036568165.1 Sulfurovum sp. | reverse complement strand
GCGATGCTTTCACAGATAGAAGAGATCTTAGAGACAGCAAAAAAAGCGGGAGATGCAAAGAGATTAGCCGTAGGTTCACTTTTTGGAGAAGGTATCGAGATGACTTCGGTTACTTTAGAGCTTTCCCATATGGATGAATTTGAATCCATGGAGATCCTTGATATGGAGAAAAAGTCTCTAGGCTTTTATGTTTCTGGTCATCCACTGGACAAATATCGTGAAACCCTTGATGAGATCAACTATACACTCAGTTCTGAGATAGAAGATTTGGCTGATGGTTCACAAGCGATGTTCATCGGTAAAATAGAACATATTACTGAAAAGATCAGTAAAAATGGAAACAAATTCGGGATTGCCAATATTATGGACCTGCATGGGAACATTGAACTGATGCTCTTTGAAAATCGTCTAAAAGAACTTGAAGAAGACTTTGATCTGAGCAAACCTATCGCTTTCAAAGTGAAGATCACTAAAGATGGTGACTTTACCCGTATGAATCTTTTGAAGCTCTCAAGTATGAAGGATGCAAAGAAAACGAAGGTCAAAGTCGAAAAAGAGGTGAAGCATGTAGAAGAACCTGTTCAGCCCCCTCTTATTCTATCTCTTAACCTCATGCCTGATGCAAAGATCGTTGAAGAATTGATGTGTCTTGTTGATAAATATCCCGGAAATCGACCATTGGAAGTTCATATAAAATCCAAGCTTGCAGATGTGGTCATAGAGTCAAAATACAAAGTAAGCGAACTTATCATGGAAGAGGCAAAAGAGCTTGGAGTTTACATGGAAGAGCCTTTAGCTGTAGAAGGGTAGCAATCTTAAAATAAAAGGAGAACCTATGTCAAAAATATTTTCACTATCTTTGTTTTTTCTTCTCATCGGCTCTGCCTATGCAGAGAACACCCCAACTATGATGCATGAACATACTGTTGATATCAGCTATAAAGATAAAGATGGCAAATTGGTGAAAACTGCTATTTCCAGGGATTCAGATCTAAGATGTCGCCAAATACCTTTTAATGCAAGGGAGTTCTGGGATGGTTCTTATGCAAGCAGGGATGTTTCAGATGTATGTAAAAAAACATTTATTACGGCTGCAGGTACGCTCTCTGCAATGAGCATACATAAGGATATTGAAACATTTGGTGAACTCGAAGTATTGGAATTTCTTGAAGATATGCAGGATGATCCGCAGATGCTCTTTGTTGACAGCAGAAGAACAGAGTGGTATGAAAGTGTAACTATTCCTTCCGCGATCAATGTTCCTTTTGTTTATTTCACAGAAAGAGATAAATGGAATGAAGAGAAAAAAGCTGCACTAAAACTTTTTGGAGTAAAAGGTGAAAAAGCGCCCTATGATTTTTCAGCTGTCAAAACGGTCCTGTTCTTTTGTAACGGTGTATGGTGCAGACAGTCACCGCAAATGATAGAGGCACTTCTTGAACTGGGTTATCCTCCAAAAAAGATCAAATGGTATCGAGGCGGTATGCAAAGTTGGCTGAGTGTAGGTATGACCTCTACACGTACGCCACAGTAACTAGAATGTTAAGAGAATTGTAAGTTATTCATGAATTTTGAGTAATCTTTTTAATCTTATTTTTATTAATATATATTATAATATAAGCTTATTCTTTAATAACAAGGGGGCAATTATGAAATTTATTAAAGGTCTTTTTACGTTTGTAGGTGCTGTAGTTGTAATCGGCTTTATCTTTGCTTTTGTGGCATTTGATCTTGGACCAAGAATAGGTCAAGTGAGTAAACTTGATCCGCAAGCCTTGCCTGAATACATGAAAATGTTCGATAAAGTTCTTACGACAGGTGATCCGGCAAAAGGAATGATTCGTAAAGCAAAAATGGTTATACCTGAGGGTATGACAAAGGCAGAAGCATTTGAGAATGCTTTAGATATCATGGATGAAACAGCAAGTGAGTATGGAATGGCATTGGTAGACAGTAAAACGATGCCTAGAGAAGGTAAATTATTTAAAGATGGTGGGCTTCTAACACATATTCGTTCATATTGTTCTCCATATATTGCAGATAAATTTTTGGCATATTCTCCTGAATTTATCGGTTTTATGCCATGTAGGGTTGGCTTTGTTGAAGAGGCAAATGGTGACATTTACATCTATACTATGAGCATGGAACTTATGATCAATGGTGGATATGTTTTATCTCCTGAACTCTTAGAACTTGCAAATGAGGTAAGAGCTGGAATGTATGCAATGTTAGAGAATGCTGCAGCAGGGGAATAAATCTCACTCTTTTCCATACTTACACCCTGAGGTGTAAGTATTCTTCTTATTATATCTTTTTTATCTATTCATTCTTTTTTGATATTCTATATCGTATAGTTTGATATAATTCACAAAATACCTCGATTAGGAATCTTATGTCAGTACAAGAAGACGAAAAAGCACTTGGTGTTTTAGAACAAGCTGTTTATAGAGCACAAAGATCATTGCAACAAACAAAAGCATTTCAACCCTTTTTAATGTTACTAAATGACGCGGGTGAGATCGAAATTTTTGAAAATGAAGTAGAAGAAACCACTCAAAGTTATACACTACTGGAAGAAACTTTACGAAGACGTATCAAAGAAGGTGATGTAGATGTCATGGTATTGGCAGTGGATACCTTAATACCTGAAAATTTTATGCAAGGTGTTCCTATCGGGATACGTTTGCATTTGGAAGAGAAAAGCCAAATTGACAAGAAGATAGGTGCGAGATTCCTTTATGTTCCGTATGAATTGTTCAAGGGAACAGAGGGGGAGATATTTGTCAAACTTCATAATCCTATTCCGGTAGGTTTTTCTGCAGAGTATATTGTTGGATAAAGTTACAAAACTATGTAAATCTTCTCTTTTTGAGTATAAAAGTCAAAAGTTTTGAGTAGTATAGAAACAAATA
>DATCTA010000019.1:0-3719 GCA_036568165.1 Sulfurovum sp. | reverse complement strand
TAAAGAGTAGATATTTCTACTCTTTATCAGAGTCACATATGTATACTTCATTCGACGACGATGGAAGCATGGAGGATTATTTAGTCGTCATTATGTAATTGTCCACTGAAGTCAAAGCCAAACTTCATTTTGTTGGCTATTTCTTCTTCTATCTCGTCTATGAGATCTTCAGTTCTACCTTCCATCTGTTCTATGAAAAATTTTTGTTCTCTTTCCTGTTTAAAGCTATGTATTTTGTACGGTTTGTCGCTACCATATTCTTCTATGAACTTTTCAATGCTATCTTCCCAAATGAAGGTTAGTTCTTGTTCTATGGATTGTGGTTCTTTATGATCTGGAAGGGTATAGTTAAATACTACCATATCAGTGTATGATATGACCTCATATACTTCATTTTTTGTCATTACTATGTCCTTTAATGTATGTTATTTATTATCCCTTATATCAAATATTGCTTTAAATAGGATAAATTTTATCTAATTTATTTTTTTAAATAGGACTTGTTAAGATATCAACAAAGAAAGATAGATTCTATAGAGATTATTTGTTTTTTGTGGTAGGTGAGATATTCTAAAAGAAATTAGAAGAGATGCCGTTTAAAGGCATCTCATATGGAAAGCTAACTAATAAGATTAAAACTTATAAGCTAACTGGAAAGAAATACTGTCTTCTGAGTGAGAAGTTGTAACTGAATCAATACCCATCATTAATCCAGCTGTTTTAAATGTATCACTTGTATCATCTGCGTATACATAAGCTAAGTCAAGAGAGAAACTATTTGTAAAGGCATAAGTTGCACCTATAGTATAGTGATCCTCTGCATTTGCAGGGAAACCAAGAAGATTAAAGAAATTTAAAGCGGCTACACCATAATTTGTGTCTCCACCTGCTATTTCAACTACTGCTGTATCTGCATGATTATATCCAAGTCTTATGGTCCATTCATTTTCTGTGTATGCGTAACCAAATGCATATACATTTGAATCATCCCAACCAAAGTCACCATATCCTTTTGAATCAGACCAGTTGATCTTCTTATAATCAAATGCGAAAGTATGTTGACCCATTTGATAAGCAATACCTACACCATATTCTTCAGGTTGTTCAAGAGTATCACCATGAGGTAGAGCTAGACCCATTGCACCTACCGCTGTAGTAAGCTGATTGGTATAGTCCATTTCTATTGAAGATTTATATATAGCACCTAAAGTAAGTCCATCTACACCATTTGCAGAAAAATCATAGGCAACACCTAGATTCCATCCAAATCCAAAGTCTTGAGCTACACCAGCACCTATATTATAAATAATACTTGGATCACTCATATCAGGCATATGGTAGTTGATATCTAGATTTCCATACTGTACAATAGGTGTTACTGCAAGACTTAAACCACCTGTTTTGTATGCGATAGGTACACCAAATTGCATAAGTTGAAGGTTTGTGACCATATCCATGTTACCCAAATTACCTATACTCATATTTTGAGTGCCACTATAATCTGTACCCATACCTGCAGTTCCCCACATACCTATACCAATGTACCAATTATCATCGATTTTATGAGCAATTGATACTTCAGGAATCATACTTAAGTCTGCATCACTTGTATATGAACCTTGTGGTGGTAAAGGTGCAAGTGGATTAGTATTTAAGCTTGTCTGAATATCTGGCATAAAAATAGTACCACCAAATGTAATTTCAGTACCTTCTGTATTCGTGATAAGTGCAGCGTTAGCGAGACCTGACTCTGCTCCATGGCTTACAGCAATACTTGTACCACCCATTCCTCTAGCTTTAACACCTGTAGCGATAAGATTATCTCCATTTGTAGCATGAAGCACAGTTGATGTGATAAGTGAAAGCGCGATCAATTTCCCTAAATTTTTTGTCGTTTTTACGTCCATTACCTTGTCCTTTCTAGTTAATGTAACACTATAATAGCTAAATTATATTTAATATTAAAGCATATTTAATAATTTTTATTATATTTTTTATTGATTATATTGTATTAGTTTTATTTATATAGTTAGGAATTATATTTTATATAAGAGTAAGATATGATTTATTGTGTAATTTAGGGTTACCCACGGTAGAAGTGGGTAGATCGTTTTAGATTTTGCTTTTTACAAAGGCTTCCATATCGGCAACAACTTCATCTAGAGTTCTTTCGCCAGAGATCACTTTCAAGAGGTTCTTTTCAGTATAAAATGCTTGGATTTCAGCTAGTGGATCAGTGTAGATCTTCATTCTGTCGTTAAATACTTCTTCACTGTCATCACTTCTCTCTTCACCAGGAGCTGCTTCTGCACGACGACCTAAAATTCTTTCTCTGGCGACTTCTTCACTTACTCTTACTTCGATCACTGATGTAAGTTCGATATCGTCTTCTTTGGATACTAGTTCATCAAAAGCTGTCATTTGCTCTGTGCTTCTTGGATAACCATCTATCAGTACATTGTTGACCGGTGCATTTTTGATAGCAGAAACGATAGTGTCTACTATGATGTTGAGTGGTACAAGTGCACCTTTGGAGATATAGCTTTCTATCGTTTGGCCCAGTTCACTTCCGCTTGCAACTTCTTCTCTAAGCATATCACCCGTTGAGTAGTGTACTATCGAATCACTGTTCTTTTCAGCGATGATACTTGCGTCTGTAGTTTTTCCTGAACCTGGTGCTCCAATGATTAAAAATAGTTTTTTCATAGTTTATCTCCTTTTTTTTATGATGTTGGTGTTTGTCTGATTCTAAGGCTAAGTTCTTTAAGCTGTTCCGCATCGACTTCACTTGGTGCCTGTGTAAGAAGACACTGTGCTTTTTGTGTTTTAGGGAACGCAATAACCTCACGGATGCTTGAAGCACCTGTCATAAGCATGATGAGCCTGTCAAGACCGAGCGCAAAACCGCCATGTGGAGGTGCACCGTACTTAAGTGCATCAAGTAAGAATCCGAATTTCTCCTGTGCCTCTTCTTCGTCGATACCCAAGAGGCTGAATATCTCTGCCTGTACATCTTCTTTATGGATACGGATGGATCCTCCACCAAGCTCTGTTCCGTTTAGAACAATATCGTATGCGATAGAGTCAATCTCTTCAATATCTTCATAATCCAATGATTTTGGCTGTGTAAACGGATGGTGAAGTGCTTTTACTTTACCTTCTTCAACTTCGAACATCGGGAAGTCCATAACCCATAGGAATTCGAATGTATCTTTCGGGATGATCTCCATTGTCTGTGCAAGGAAGATACGGAAACGACCCATGTAGTCCCATACCAGTTTTTTCTCACCTGCACCGAAGAATACAGCATCACCGACTTCTAGTTGACATCTTTCAACGATAACCTGAAGATCCTCTTCTGCAAAGAACTTAGTAAGAGGACCTTTAAGACCGTCTTCTTTCATTTGGAAGTAACCTAGACCAGATGCCCCGAATTTACGTACATAATCTTCAAAACCTTTCATTTGACGTTTTGAGAAGATCTCATCACCTTTTGGCACTCTAAGGGCCTTGATACGGTTTTTCTTAGGTGCCTTGGCGATGCTAGAGAAGATCTCATTGTCACATCTTTCAAAAATGTCTATCACATCGACCATGGCCAGATCATAACGCATATCCGGTTTGTCTGAGCCGTATTTTTCCATCGCTTCAGAGTAAGGCATACGTTTAAACGTAGCAGGGATATCAAAACCGCATTTGGTAAATATATTGTTGATAAG
>DATCTA010000018.1:0-12654 GCA_036568165.1 Sulfurovum sp. | reverse complement strand
TGAATCACGGGTTTCATTTTTTAATATAAGTCCTGTGCCGGTTCTTTTCTATGAGAAATTATGTATTTTTTCAATTTTTATTACAAATCAATAACAAATTTTAAACTATTTGTGCTAATAGGATTTTCTTTACGATTACTTTCAAACTTTTTAAGTATAATCATTAATTAATTTTTTGGGCTGAACTATAGATGCCCAGTATTTAAGGATAAACTATGAGTTGGACACCAAGTAGCTGGAGAGAATTTCCGATAAAGCAACAACCAACATATCAAGATCAAGAACTTCTTAAAAAAGTAGAAAATGAATTGAGTTCATATCCGCCGCTTATATTTGCCGGTGAAGCAAGAGATCTCAAAGAGAAACTTGCAAGAGCTGGACGCGGAGAGGCATTTTTACTCCAGGGTGGAGATTGTGCAGAAAGTTTTTCTGATTTTAATGCAAAAACGATCAAGAATCTTTTTAAACTTATGTTGCAGATGAATATGGTTTTGATGTATAGTACGGGTAAACCGGTAGTAAAAGTAGGTCGTATCGCGGGTCAGTTTGCCAAGCCAAGATCCTCTGATTTTGAAGAGATCGACGGAGTGAAGTTGCCAAGCTACCGTGGTGATATCATTAACAGTATTGAGTTTACTGAAGCGGCTAGAGTGCCTAACCCTAAAAATATGCTCAAAGCTTATAACCAGTCTGCAGCAACACTTAACCTTGTACGTGCTTTTGCTAGAGGAGGATTGGCTGATCTTAACAAAGTACACCAGTGGAACCTTGACTTCATCAAAGACAACCCACTTGGAAAACGTTATGATGAACTCAGTACAAAGATCGATCATGCGATGAATTTCATGGCTGCATGCGGATTAAACAGTGACACGATGCCGCAATTGCACCAAACGACACTCTATACTTCTCATGAAGCACTGCTCCTCAATTATGAAGAAGCGCTTACTAGAAAAGATTCTGAGACAGGGGAGTGGTATGACTGTTCAGCGCATATGCTATGGATAGGTGACAGAACACGTGATCTTAATGAAGCGCATATCGAATACTTCAGAGGGATTCAAAACCCTATCGGCTGTAAAGTCGGACCAAGCATGCAAGAAGATGAATTGATCGAGCTTATTGATGCATTGAACCCGAATAATGAAGAGGGAAGATTGAATCTTATCGTTCGTATGGGTGCGAGCAAGATCAGAGAGTATTTCCCAAAACTGCTTAAACGTGTAAGAGATGAAGGAAAAAATGTTGTATGGTCTTGTGACCCTATGCATGGAAATGTTGAAAAAAGTTCTACTGGATTTAAAACCAGAGATTTTGACAACATTCTTTCAGAAGTGAAACAGTTCTTTGATATCCATAAAGAGATGGGAACAGTTGCTGCGGGTATCCACCTGGAGATGACAGGGAACGATGTAACAGAGTGTACAGGAAGTACTTCTTGTGCTATTACTCCAGAGGAACTTGCAAGCCGTTACCATACACAGTGTGACCCAAGACTTAATGCTTCTCAGGCATTAGAGCTTGCATTTATGCTTTCAGATATCAACCAGAAGGCTGAATAATCCTAGACTACCGTGAAGATGTTTTTTCCATCTTCATGTGTGTAGTGTAACTCCATGTGATGAATATCCAAAATACTTTTTACAATATAAAGTCCTAAACCCAATCCTTTTTTAGAGGTATGGAATGGTTTGAAATAGTTTTCCAATGGTTCTTTAAGGGCTTCTCCATTGTTAATGATCTTTAATTCTTTATCATCTATGATCACGTTGATATGTTTATCCGTACTGTATTTGATACCATTATCCAGGAGGTTCTTTATGACCAGGGTAAAGAGTTCGAAATCAACATTAATGCTGTAATCTTTTTCAATATTCGTTGTGATAAGACGCTTTGGATTTTCTATCATAAGCATATCTTCACTGGCTTCAAGAAGATCACTCATTTTATAAGGTTTTATGGTCAGTTCAAAATTCTTTGAAGTGATCTTTTCTATCTTTGCAAACTCATCGATGAGTAGATTCAATCTTTCAAAGATGCTATGCAGACGTGTTTTGTTCTTTTCGTCCCCAAGCATCTCACTTACCAATCTTCCCTTGGCAATAGGTGTTTTGAGTTCATGCATGATCGCACGTAAAAAGAGCTGGCGTGAGTGTAAAAGTTCTCGTATCATAGTGACCGCATGGTCAAATTCGTTTGCAACCTCTGCTATCTCATCTTCTTTATCACTTTTACACTCTATATTAAGATCTCCTTTTGAGAAGGTCTGTATCTGGCTTTTAAGTGTAGAGAGTGGCCGAAGACTTTTCATGATCCATAAATAGAGTAGTATGATAAGAATGAATACCGCAGCAAATACAAGCACACGTTTAAGCGGGAATTTGGGTTTGTTCTTGTTTTCAAGTATGAGTTTAAATCGGTCATTGTTGATGATAATGATACGCTTTAGCCTGAATGTATCTACGGCATAACGGGTAAGTTTACCTTTCTCTTTAAAGAAACGCTCTATTTGAACCACAGTGCCTTTATCGGTGATGAGCGAAACATTCTGTGCATCAAGATAAGCTTCATCGATCTTTCCATATTTTAGATAGTATGTGTATAGATAGTGTGTGATAGCCTGCTCTTGAGCGATATTCGTCTCTTCGATCATGGCCTGGTCATATTTGATCGAAAAAACAAAGAGTGCACCCAGTAAAAGCAGAGTAATAGAAAAAACAACCCGTATCTTACTACGTAATGAAGTAATAATCATACGAGTTTATAACCTATACCGCGCACAGCCTGGATACGTTTGTTGTCACCTATTTTTGTACGTATTTTGGAGATGATGACATCAAGGCTTTTCCCTTGAGAATCAATGCTCATAGTACCTGAGGCATTGATGATCTGTTCACGAGACTGGGTGATACCCTGATGTTTTACCAGCAGTGAGAGCACTTCAAATTCTGCCGGTGTCAATGAAAGGGCATCACCTTTATAGTATATGGTATCCCCTTTGATCTCAAAATCACTTTTTGGTGTTGCGATATTTCCATCGCTGGATTTTGAGTAGCGTCTCAGTAGAGACATGATACGTGCATACATCTCTTTTGGATCATAGGGTTTAGGCAGATAGTCATCTGCACCCAAAGCAAGACCTTCTACCTTATCGTTGATATCTGAACGGGCAGAAGAGATAATTATAGGTATGTCGTACTTTTCAACGACTTCTTTACACACTTCCAACCCATCCATACCAGGGAGTGTCAGATCTAGGATAAGAAGATCATACTTCTTTACACCGGCACTTAAACCCAGATAAGGATCTTCAAAATTGGTTACTTTAATGTCATATTGTGCAAGATATTCAGAAAGAAGTTCTGCAAATTCTGCATCATCTTCTATCATTAATATATTGATCATAGTTCACCTCATATATCTATATACATCTATTGTAATGACTAAAGGTTAATTGAAGTCAAATGAATTCTTATAGGATAAATGCCCTGCCCATATGCTTTTTGATCTCATCAAAGGTAAAAGCATGCTCTGTGAAGTACTCAAAAGCGATGATTCCTTGATAGAGTAACATATCTGAACCATCTTTGGTAGGTTTTCCATACATTTTGGCAAGTTTCAGGAAGGGTGTTTCTTTACCGTAGATGACATCGATGCAGGCATCTGCCGTCGGGATGATCTCAGCGAGTATACGTTGAGGGCAGGGAAGAGAGTCATCTTCAAGTCCCGCAGAAGTCATATTGATGATGAGATCATAGGGCTCAGCGGAGAAGGTTTCAAAGGTATATGTTTTAAACCCCTCTGCTTTAAAACGCTCAAGTCTTTTACTGGTTCGGTTGAGGATCGATACTTCATATCCTGCCTCTTTGAGGATCACAGAGGTAGACTGTGCCGTACCTCCAGCACCCAAAAAAAGCACCTTTTTCGCATCTTCAAATTCACTGATCGCTTTGAGAAATCCAGGTGCATCGGTATTGTATCCGTAGAGTTTCCCCTCTTTTTCAACGATTGTATTGACTGCACCGACTTTTTGTGCAAAAGGGTCTAATACATCACAAGCATTATAGGCATGTTCTTTGTGTGGGACTGTGACATTGATACCTTTAAGCCCAAGAGTGAAGAACTTCTCTTTGAGCCTCTCTCCATCTTGAAGCAGGTAACGTGCGTAGCATCCATCAAAACCCAATCCTTTAAAGGAGAGATTATGCATAAGGGGGGATTTAGAGTGAGAGACAGGATTTCCGAAGATAGCAAAGAGTGCTTTGCTCATTTCTACAGTCTCTCCATCTCTTCTAAGGTTGAGAGGAGTGCACCCAGCTTGTTCTTGACTTCAAGGTATTCTAATTCCGGTTTAGAGTCAGCAACTACACCTGCACCTGCTTGCAGGGTAATACTGTCAGGTTTTATGAGTGAAGTACGTATGGCGATAGCTGAGTCCATATTGCCATCAAAAGAGAAGTACCCTACAGAACCCGAATAGAATCCGCGTTTCAAACCTTCATACTTTGCGATGAGTTTCATCGCTTCGATCTTAGGTGCTCCTGTCATAGTACCGGCTGTAAATGTAGCGGCAAAGAGGTCAAACATATCTTTGTCTTCTTGCAATGTACCTTCAACATCAGATACCATATGCATGACGTGGGAGTATTTCTCAACACGCATCATATCGGTCACTTTAACAGTACCTGTTTGTGCGACACGTCCCACATCATTACGCCCAAGGTCTATGAGCATAAGGTGTTCAGCACACTCTTTTGGATCATTGAGCATTTCAAGTTCGAGCTCTTTGTCTCTTGCTTTATTTTTACCACGTTTACGTGTACCGGCTATAGGACGCAGAAGGATCTCGCCTTCAGTCAGACGTACCATCACTTCCGGTGAAGAACCACATATAGAGAAATCCTCGTAGTCAAGCAGGAAAAGATAAGGTGATGGGTTTTTGGAACGCAGGATCCTGTAAAAACTCAAAGGATCTATCTTCCCTTTTTGTGTGTATCTGTTAGCCAACAGTATTTGGAATATATCTCCGGAACGGATATTCTCTTTTGATTCTACGACCAGTTCTTTAAAACGCTCTTCATCTATACTGAAGGTGCCTTCTCCTTCAAGTTCTACCGCTTTAAGTGGCATAGGGGTACATGTACCATTTAAAATGCCTTCTATAGCAGTGATGCCTTCTTTCATAGTATCATCATTTAAGATCATTGTGAGTTTAGCACTTTTATGTGAATAGGCAATAATGATCTTTGGACGCACAAGATCAAGGTCTGGTGTATTGAGAGGATCAAGCAGTCCATCCATACTTTCTTCAAGAACGGGCTCAAATACTTTTACCATGTCATAAGCGATAAATCCGATAAAGCCATCAACAAAAGAGAATCCGACTTCTGCCGCTTTTTGTTTATAGAGTGCTTTATCTACAGAACGATAGTAGGTTTTTAAAAAACTGAACGGGTTCTCATTAAGTTCTTTTGTATCACCGTTTTTGTCAGTATATCTGGTTGATTTGTCTTTATAGGTGAGACGTTCTTGGGCACCTATGGTAATGAAAGAGAAATTTCCATCACTTGTGTTGACCACACTTTCAAAAAGCATCGTAACTTCATTTGGAAAGATCTCTTTTATTTTTCCATAAAGAGCAACGGGAGTAAGCTGGTCAAAAAGTATGGTTTTATACATCTTGGTTTACCTTTTTACTACAAATGCACTCTTATTGATACGGTCTTTTACTTGTCTAAGTGCACGATCGACTGATGCTCTGTTCTCATATGGACCGATGAGCAATTTATTGGTACCATCTGCAGGAGATCTTACAATTCTATAATTGAATCCATTGTTTTGAATAACCGAAATAAAACGTGAACTAGGCTGTGTTTTAAATGAGCCTACCTGTACATAGTATTGTGCTGTAGAGGTACTCTTTGGTTCTGGTCGAGAAGCCACAGGCTTTTCAACTGGCTTTTGTACAACAGGTTTTTTTGCAGGTTTTACGACCGGCTTTGGTTTTTCTACTATAGGCTCTGCTTCTTCCTCCGTTTGAGAAGGTGTTTCTGCTTCGACGGTCTCCTGTTCTTTAGCAGCCTCTTGCTCAGCATTTCTCTTAGCTTGTACTGATTCCCAGTGTGCTACATCTGCAGCATCTTTTGCTTCTTTTTCAGCGGATGAAGTCTCTTCAACTGTATCTGGAGCTTTGATCTCTTCTTCTGTAATATTTGAAAGTACCGGTTCTTCTTTAGCCTCTTCAACTTGAGGTTTGGCTGGTTTTGGTTCTTCTTTTGCAACTACTGTCTCTTCTTTAACCGTCTCGCTTTTCTCATTTTCAACTACCGTTGATTCAGGTTGGCTTTCAGAAATGTTTGAAAGAAGCGGTTCCTCTTTTGTTTCCTGTTTCTTAGGCATTTCCTGAAGTTTCAGTTCCGGTGCGATCAATTCAGAAGCTTCCTGTTCAAAAACGAGATCATTCTTTTCCGGTGATTTAAGTAGAATTCTAGTCAGAACGATTGCAACGATCAATATAACGATCAATAATGCGATGATGGTTAAAAAACTTTTTAATTTGCTATTTTTTGGTTCGATATTATCGATAATAAGGTCATCAAGATTGTGATCATACATAAAGGAAAAGCTCCAGCAGATAGAATTTTGAAGTGATTATATCATATTTATATATATAAATAATAAATTTTAGAGTTGAATGTAAGGAAGACTTACAATGTTATAGTCTTCAGGCAGCGTGACTGATGGCAAACACTTCCAGTTTTTTGTCATTTTTTCTTTAAGCGCGTTTGATAATGTTTTGAGTCGAGCATCTGCTTCTTCCAAAGTGACCTGTTCTACTCTTATAAATACCTGGATACGTTCCTCATCCTTACCCTGATATAGAGTATATCCTGTAATATTCATCGTGTTAAAGAGATGTCTGATGAGATGCTGAAATCTTTTATATTCTTCACCTTTATACTCTATGACTAGATAGTTGGTACAGTTATCCTTAAGTAATGGTGCAGCGATATTGTATTGTCTACTGAGATGCTGTTTCAGCAGTAAGGGAGTAAGGGGCTCATTGATACGTTCATATTTGGGATAAAAGGTACGATTGTTAAACTGGATCGGTTCAACGATCGTACTTCTTTTGATGTAGTAGTGGTCATCAAAAAGATCTAAATCAAAAACTTTTATTGTCAGACCTTTTTAATAGATCGGTTTATCATAGATCACAAAATCTTGCGCCAAAGTTTTCATCTCTTCTTTGATCTTTGCATGCAGTGCAGTATCATTGATGTTGTCAAGTACATCAGCGATTTTGTTTGCGATGAGTTCAAACTCTTTTTCCTTCATTCCTCTGCTTGTAAGTGCTGGAGAACCGATACGTACACCTGAGGTAACAAATGGACTTCTTGTTTCACCGGGAACCGTGTTTTTGTTCACAGTGATACCTGCAGCACCAAGTGCAGCATCTGCATCTTTACCGGAGAAATCTTTGTTCAGGAAAGAAACCAGTACAAGGTGATTGTCTGTACCACCTGAAACAACATCGTATCCTCTTGCAACAAGCACTTCAGCAAGTTTAGCTGCATTTGCTTTTACCTGTTTTGCATAGACTTTCCATTCATCACTGAGGTTATGCTTGAATCCGACAGCTTTAGCAGCTACGACATGCACAAGCGGTCCACCCTGGAGTCCCGGGAAGATCGCTGAATTGATCTTCTTAGCGATCTCTTCATCATTTGTCATGATCATACCACCGCGAGGTCCTGCAAGTGTTTTATGTGTCGTTGTAGTCACTACATCTGCATATGGGAATGGGCTAGGGTGTTCACCGGCACATACCAGACCGGCAATGTGAGCAATATCTGCAAAAAGGATCGCACCAACTTCATCGGCGATCTCTCTGAATTTTTTAAAGTCGATCTCTCTTGCATACGCTGAAGCACCACATACGATGATCTTCGGCTGAACGATCTTAGCAATCTCAAGTACTTTGTCATAATTGATACGGCCGTCAAGCTCAACACCATAAGTGAAAGAAGAGTAGTTTTTACCAGAGAAACTTGGCTTGGAACCGTGTGTCAAGTGACCACCGTGGCTTAGGTCCATTCCGAGTATCTTCTCTCCGGCTTTAAGCAGTGCAGCATATACAGCACCATTTGCCTGTGATCCAGAATGAGGCTGTACATTGGCATAGTTACACCCAAAAAGTTCACATGCTCTGTCAATCGCAAGCTGCTCTACTTTATCAGCAAATTCACATCCGCCATAGTATCTTTTATACGGATAACCTTCAGCATATTTGTTTGTAAATACTGAACCCATTGCTTCCATTACAGCTGGGATCGTAAAGTTCTCAGAGGCGATCATTTCTAGGTGATCTGTTTGTCTTTCTCTCTCCTTTTCGATCGCTTCAAAAATTTCCGGGTCAAATGTTTCTATGGCATAACTCATAGGTTTTCCTTATGTTTTAAATTAGTGTATTTATAGCAAATTTTCACTAAAAATGTTATGAAATACGAATGTGATGCTCAAAAGAAAAGCATATATGGTAGAGAGAAAGTTTAACTGTTTTTTTGAATAAAAAAGAGAGATGAGAGATAAATTTGGATAGATCATCCGAGCTATCCAAGTGTGAAGGAAGATGTTACTCATCCTCCTTCGCAAATTTTTCATAGAGAAAACTTAAAATGGCTTCACGGCACCTGATATACTCCGGATCATGTTGAAGTTCTACCCTGTTTCTAGGGCGAGGGAGATTGACTTCAAGTATCTCTCCTATCTTTGCTTTTGGTCCATTGGTCATCATAATGACCCTGTCACTTAACAGCACAGCTTCATCAACGTCATGGGTGATGATAATCACGGTGTTTTTCACATTTTGTTGGATCCTCATCAGATGCTCTTGAAGATTGGCCCTTGTTAGAGAGTCCAACGCACCAAACGGCTCATCCATTAAGAGTACTTTAGGTTTGATAGCAAGTGCTCTTGCAATACCTACACGCTGTTTCATACCGCCAGATATCTCATTGGGTAATTTATCTTTGGCATGATCCAGGTTTACCATGGAAACAAATTTCTCGACCCTTTCTTGAAGTTGGGTTTTTGAAAGCTCGGGCATTACTTTTTTAACGGCCATCTCTATATTTTGGTATACACTCAACCAAGGTAACAAAGAGTGGTTTTGGAAAACAACCGCTCTATCAGGCCCGGGTCCTTTAACCTCTTTTCCTGTCAGAAAGATATTTCCTTTTGTTTGTGCATCCAGTCCAGATATCATGTTGAGCAGCGTTGATTTACCGCAGCCACTGTGTCCTATAATTGAGACAATCTCATTTTCTTTAATTTCCAATTCTACATCGGTAACGGCGATATAATCCTCTTTTCCTGGGATAGGAAATCTTTTTTCCACATTTTCAAGGTGTAAAAACTTCTGTTCAGCCATTATGCTCTTCCTTTCTTTCTGTAATCAAAATAATCAGCGATCCTACCCATGATAAGGTCCAGTAAGAAACCTATAAGACCGACTATGAGGATACCTATAATGATGTTGTGGTAGTTCAGGTTGTTATATTCATCCCAGATCCAAAATCCTATACCAATACCCCCAGTCAACATCTCAGCGGCAACGATAACCAGCCATGCGATCCCCAATGAGAGTCTCATGCCTGTAAAGATGAATGGAACAGCAACAGGAAGGATGATCTGTCTGATCTTCTCCATTGGTGTAAACTGCAATACTTTTGCCACATTCATATAGTCTTCACTGACATTCTTAACACCCAGTGCCGTGTTGATAATAATAGGCCAGATAGAGGTGACAAAAATCGTAGAGACCGCAGTCATGTTTATATCTTGAAAGATAAACAGCAACAGGGGCAGCCAAGCCAATGGAGATACAGGTTTAAATATCTGAATAAACGGATCAAAGGCATATTGTGCACTTTTACTCATACCGATAAACAGACCAAGAGGTACCCCAACAAGGATGGCTAAGGCAAAGCCTGAAAAAACCCTTTGCAGTGAGTTGAGTATCTGCCAAAATATACCTTTGTCATCTTCATTTTCTACATAAAATGGATCTTCTAAAACACCGGTAATCTCATCACCATCAGCATTTACGCCTCCAAAAGCAGCGATATATGTATCATAAGGTGTAGGAAACTCCTCCACATTATTTGCTATACTTGACCATACGGCTATCATACCGATAAAAACCAGTATAGGCAGTATGATTTTTTTTGCAAGTTCATTCTTCATTGTTTATTGTTCTCCTTCGATATGTTTGCATTTAGAAGTACCTAAAGAGGAGTATATGAGACATAATGATTGTAAGGAGGTATCATTATCTTTAGGTACTTATAAATGCAATACATTTTTTGTTTCCCCATTACAAAATGGGGAAAACAGCGTGTATAAAGTTTTTTCTTCGGTGGTGCAAAAGTACATGACCTACGTTTTCAAGCCTATGAAACTAAAACTGTTTAGTTTCACTGAACGGCTTTCACATATTTTGGATCAGCACACCCTGCAGGTCCGTAAGGACAAACATATTCTGGCTGTTGTGTCTCTACTGTCCACGCGTTCGCTTTGAGTAGATCTTCCTTGCTTACTTTTGAGTTCGTAACCTGGAAATCATAGATATAGTCAACCGCTTTGTTCGGATCCCACACTTTACCGTCAATGAATTTGTTGTATTGGTCAACACCATCTTTTTTCCAAGGACTTGGCGGCAGTGTATATCCTACTTCTTTTGCCACTTCGGCAAAAAGGTCCGGTCTGTAAACCTTCTCTATAACCTCTTTCATGTTGACCGGTTTGTCAAGTTGACCCCATCTGTACATTTGTGTGATAAACCACATACCGTGTGAATAGTAAGGGTATGCTGCATAGTAGTTCGCAAATACGTTAAACATAGGGTTTGAACTGTCTACACCTTTGTTATAGAGGAATGTTCCGCTCATTGATTTTCTAAGGACATCTTTAGGTGCTTTCACATAGTTGTTCTTTGCCAAATATCCAATTGCCTCTTCTCTGTTCTCCCATGATGCATCCAGCCATATCTGTGCTTCGATGATCGCTTTCATGACCGCTTTGGTTGTTTCAGGATATTTCTCAACAAAGTCTGCTCTGGCCTGAAGTACTTTTTCTGGGTTGTTATTCCAGATATCATAGTTCGTTACAAGTGCAGAACCCTTACCTTTAAGTACGATCCTTGAGTTCCATGGCTCACCGACACAATACCCTTCAATGTTGCCTGCGATCAGGTTAGAAGGCATTGTCGGAGGCGGGAAAGGTTTGATCGTACAATCCTCATCAGGCTTAATACCTGATGCAGCCATCCAGTAGCGCAGTTCATAGTTATGCGTTGAAACAGGGTGAACCATACCGAAATTAAGCGGCTGGTACTTGTCTCCTTCAGCTGCTCTTTTTGCATCAATGTATTTTTTAAGACTCTCAGCAGTAACAGGTCTTTGTGTTTTATCCAAACCGTATTTTTCCATCTCTTTGATGATCTTGTTACCATAGGTGATCGCGTTACCGTTCAAGTCAAGACTCAAAAGTGCCTGAAGGTGCGCATCTCCATTGATACCAAGTGTTGCAGCGATCGGCATACCTGCAAGGGCATGAGAGAAGTCATACTCTCCGCTGATCACCTTTTGCTGTATACCTGGCCATCCGCCACCTTCTTTAGCTACATGAACATCCAGACCATATTTTTCGAAAAAGCCTTTTTCTTTGGCAATAACTATCGGCGCACAGTCAGTCAGTGCGATAAAGCCTATTTTCAATTTCTTCTTCTCAGGTTCTGCAAGAACTGCAGTGGCTACCAGAGAGAGACCTAAACCAATTTTCAAAACGTGTTTTAACATTTATGCTCCTTTAAAATTACATTAAAATGCTTTGATATCAAAATAGTATCACACTTATAATCCCTATTTGAACAATCAATTGTCTATTTTTTAATCAATAGTTTCTTAAATTTACATAAATTACCCTATATAATTTGGAAATAAAAGATTGCTAGAAAGGTAATAATATGGTCAAGTCAGTGTGTGGATACTGTGGTGTCGGATGTGGGTTGGAATACGATGAGAAAAAACTTATCGGTGACCTGACCTATCCGTCAAATCATGGAAATGTATGTTCCAAAGGTGTATCTGAACTGGTAAGTATGCAGACGCCTACACGTCTGCTTCGTCCGCATATACGAAAGAGTATTAAAGATCTATATAATGTATGCTCCTGGGAAGAGGCGATCGATAGCATCACCAAAAAGATCAAAGAAACTTCTAAAGATAAGATCGGCTTTTACCTTTCGGGCCAGCTTCTTACAGAAGACTATTATATAGCCAATAAACTGGCTAAAGGTTTCATAGGTACCAATAATGTAGATACGAACAGCCGTACCTGCATGGCAAGTGCTGTAGTGGGTTATAAAAAGGCTATAGGTGCGGATTTTGTGCCTGTCAGGATGAATGATATTTTTAAATCCGATCTGCTGATCTTGGCGGGTGCCAATACAGCCGAAGCCCATGTCGTCTTTCACAATCAGATCAAAAAAGCAAAAAAAGAGGGATTGAAAGTCGTCGTATTGGACCCAAGAGAGACGGATACTGCAAAGATAGCTGATCTTTATTTACCTATCAAGGCCGGTTCTGATAT
>DATCTA010000017.1:0-4412 GCA_036568165.1 Sulfurovum sp. | reverse complement strand
TGGAATCTGAAGATAATCTACTCAGACTTGATAAAACACTGGCGGAACTTTTTGCATTTGTAGATAAAAAAGTTGGTTTGAAAAATACACTTATTGTACTATCCGCCGACCATGGTACGCCTGAAGCGCCGCCTCAGGTCAATGAGTATGGTATTGAAGCCAGCTATGTTGATCCTGAAACGTGGGATAGAGCTCCTGGCATCGAAAGATTGAAAAAAGAATTTGGTATCGGCAAAAAATTGATACAGGCATTCAATCCTCCCTATATCTATCTCAATCATCAGGTTATTAAAGAAAAAGGGCTCGATCTTGCTCGGGTAGAAGAGGTTGTTGCACATGAGATCATGAAGTTCAAAGGTGTGAACAATGCTGTTTCGAGTACAGCATTGATGGAGGGTAGAGTAGCAAATACTGAAGATATGCGTCTGATTTTAAACAGTCATAATGTGAAACGTTCAGGAGATATCTTCATTTTGTTTGAGCCAAATTGGTTCATTAATGATTTTGATGGACTTACTGTGGCATGTACACACGGTTCGCTTTGGAACTATGATACGTTTGTGCCCGTTATTTTTGCAGGTGCAAATTTGAAACCTCAAAAAGTCTACCGTAAAATTGAAACTGTAGATGTAGCCAGAACATTGAGTGCTTATGTGAATGTAAAGCCGCCATCAGGTACAAATGGTGAGATATTAGAAGAAGTTTTAGAAAAACAGTAGCCTTTTATTAACTGTAAAATAAGGTTATCAAGCAAGTAAGCTGAAAAAGTGAAAACCTTATAAAATATATAAATTTATAAGGTTTCCAAAGATGTCTTCAAAATCCCATTTTAGGATACTACTACATTTTATTACATGGTATAATACAAACAAGTCACATTTTAATCTAAACGAAGGAAGGGAAGAAGGATGAGAAAGAAAAATAGTATCTCATTGATCACTGGGTTTTTTATCGCTACTATGATCGCACCATGTATTGTCAATGCTGAAGAGGATGCGGCAGAGATCGCCAAAAAATTGGCTAATCCGATCGCTTCGATGATAAGTGTTCCTTTCCAATTCAACTATGATTCAAACTATGGACCAAATGATGATGGCCATAAATCTTTTGTAAACATTCAACCCGTCATTCCCATCTCTTTGAATGATGAGTGGAATGTTATCTCAAGAACCATTTTACCTGTGGTATGGCAGAGTGACATTGTACCTGGTGCAGGCAGTCAGACAGGTATAGGAAACATTACCCAAAGTATCTTTTTCTCACCTAAAACACCCACAGAAAGAGGATGGATATGGGGTGCCGGGCCTGTCATCGTGATCCCTACGGCCAGTGATGACCTTCTTGGGGGAGATCAGTGGGGACTTGGACCTACTGCAGTTGCACTGAAACAAGATGGGCCTAATACCATGGGAATGTTGATTAACCATGTTTGGTCAGTCTCAGATGATGATGGACCGAACCAGAAGATCTCTTCAACTTTCCTACAGCCTTTCTACGTATATGGAAAAGACGGTATAACATATAGTATCAATACTGAGAGTACTTACAATTGGGAAACTGAAGATTGGACAGTGCCGATCAATGCACTCGTATCAAAAGTGATGAGATGGGGCGATCAGACAGTACAGGTCGGTGGTGGTGTACGCTACTGGGCAGAAAGTACCGATATTGGTCCTGAAGGATGGGGTTTACGATTCCAAATTACCCTTGTATATCCTAAATAAGTACAATTTCAGTGCCTATGATAAATAAACTCTTTATACTCCTTACGTTTTCCTCTATACTCTTTGCCCAGGAACAGGCCACCTATGTAGGAGACAAAGCCTGTGTCCAATGCCACACCAAAGAGATGCATGAGTGGCAGGGTTCACACCATGACCTGGCAATGAAAGAAGCCAATGATAAAACCGTGGTTGGTGACTTCAACAATACTGTTTTTGAACTCCATGGGGTAAAAAGCAGCTTTTATAAAAAAGGAGACAAGTTTTTTATAAAAACGGATGGAGAAGATGGAAAACTGCATGAATATGAGGTTAAGTATACATTTGGTGTCTATCCCCTTCAACAGTATCTCCTGGAGTTCCCTGATGGTAAATACCAGGTACCTGACATCGCATGGGACAGCCGCTCCAAAGAGGAAGGCGGACAGCGTTGGTTTCATATCCATAAAGATGAAGTGATAAAAGCCGGAGATGTTCTGCATTGGACGGGGC
Source organism: Sulfurovum sp. (assembly GCA_036568165.1). Lineage (GTDB taxonomy): Bacteria > Campylobacterota > Campylobacteria > Campylobacterales > Sulfurovaceae > Sulfurovum. Next base: position 2,199 of record DATCTA010000017.1, on the reverse strand, counting down.
CCAATCTCAACTGGAACTATATGTGTGCAGACTGCCACAGTACCAATCTCAAAAAGAACTATGATGTAGAAAAGAAAAAGTACGATACCACCTGGGACATCATCAATGTCTCTTGTGAAGCCTGCCACGGGCCGGCATCTGAACATATGGAGTGGAGTAAAGACCAAAGTGGGGATACACTTCACAAAGGATTTGCCCTCTCCTTTAAACATAAAAGCGAAAGATGGGATGTAAACACCACAACAAAAAGATCAAAACTCACCGACAAAGAGATAGAAGTCTGTGCCAAATGTCACTCAAGACGTTCTCAACTGGATGACAACTTTACTCCTGGTGACAGATTTACAGACCACTATCTGCCAGTTACACTGGCTGAAGGCCTCTATTTCGCTGATGGGAAGATAGAAGATGAAGTCTATGTCTATGACTCTTTTCTTCAAAGCAAAATGTATGAAAAAGGTGTCACATGCACAGACTGTCATAACCCTCACACACTTGAAAGAAAGGGTGCAGGAGATAAGGTCTGCTTTCAGTGCCACCAGACAGAGAAGTACACTTCTACTTCACACCATTTTCATCAGGAGAACAGTACCGGTAGTTCTTGTGTCAACTGCCATATGCCTGCTCGTACCTATATGGGTGTAGACAGCCGTAATGATCACAGTTTCCGTTTACCTAGACCGGATATCTCAGTAGAGATGAAAGAGATCCCAAATGCCTGCAATCTTTGCCATACAGACAAGGATGCACAATGGGCTACAGATGCGATGAAATCATGGTATGGAGAGATACCTGTAGGCAAACAGAACTTTGCACACTCACTCAAAGCACTGAGAACCAACAGTCACGATACACCTAAAAAACTTTATGATCTTCTGCTCAGTGATGCACCTGACATCGCTAAAGCCACAGCTGTAGCCTACCTTGGAAACTATCCTTCCCAGCAAACCTATACCACGACACTTCAAATGCTCAAAAACAAAGATGACTTGATACGAAGGTCCGCACTGCAGTCCCTGGAAGCGTTTCCTCCACAGATGAGGATCAAAAAAACCTTAGAGATGCTCAACGATCCTGTGAAAATAGTGAGGATGGAAGCTGCCAGACAACTTGGAGCATTCCCACTGGGAGAGTTGGATTCAAAGACCAGAGATCTTTTGACCAGATCTTTTGATGAATACGAAAAGGTACTCCTGTTTACAGCAGAGCGTCCGGAAACCCAGCTTTCACTGGCTCTGTTCTATACACAGCGCAATATGCCGCAAAAGGCACTAAATGCATATAAAGAGGCCTTACGGCTCCAGCCTCAATTTATCCCGGCCTATATCAATTATAGTGAATATCTACTACAGACAGGAAAAAACAAAGAGGCATTTGATATCTTGCAAGAAGGGTTGAAGAATATCCCGGATGCAGCTATCATTCATCATGCAATAGGTTTATGGTATGTCCGCAATAAGGAAGCAGACAAAGCAACGCCTTGGCTCAAAAAAGCTGTAGAACTTGATAAAAACGATGCGCGTCTGTCGTATGTCTATGCAGTAGCTATAGGAGAAAAAGATCCTAAAGCAGCCATAAAAGTTCTTGAAGAAGCCTATACAAAACATACCGGGGATCTCCAGATCGTTTCAGGATTGGCCTATTATTATAAAATGAGCGGTGACACTGAAAAGAGTAAGATCTATGAAGAGAAGTTTAACAAGCTGCAAAATTTTTCAGTACGGTAGCAGTATAAGATCTTTAAAGTCGGAAATCAATCTATCAATGTGGAAATAAGTCTTTACAACAATGTCGTCATACCAGATGATTATGGAGCAGAGTGGCAAGCAAGAACTCAGATACAGTTTATGTTCCATAAGTAAATTCTGTCTTCAGTAACTCTGAGCATGCTTGAGGGAGTTTTTATAAAATATGTAAGATGTTCTAATCTGGTCAAAATCAAAATTTTCTTTTTGTTTTATTAAAAACCTTATAAAATATATAACTTTATAGGGTTTTCTTGCCCACTATATTCTATGTTAGATTATAAGGTTTTAGTTTTCAAAGTAATTACTCATTTTGGGATTTACAGAAATATTTTTACACTACCGATATATTCCCAATAAACAAATAGGGCGTGTAAATATCGGCTATATATCTTTATGATTAAACATTTTAATTGTTTGTTTATATAAATAATACAAGCTATTATTTATATAA
>DATCTA010000016.1:0-5041 GCA_036568165.1 Sulfurovum sp. | reverse complement strand
ACTGTTGAAATACCGTCTGCGATACCTACTACTTTTCCTATTTCATTGATGTCAACATCAATTTCAAAATTCTCAATTCTTTCTTTGATGATCGAACTTATCTCATCTGCTTGCAATTTAACTGCCACTGATACTCCTTTCTGTTAGATAACTATAAAGATTTCTTTATGAAATCGATTAATTGTTCTTTAACTCTCTGCTTAGAGAAGTTTACCTCTATACCTAAATCATCGACTGAAACACGTACCCCATCAAGGTCACTCTTCACTTGTCTCAATTTGATCGTTGAGCCTGTATACTTTTTAAGTGTCTCTTCAAGATTAGCCAAATCTGCGCCATCAAGTGAAGTTGCACTTTTCACTACACCTTCATACTCATTTGCAACTCTTTGCTGATCTGCGTTAAGTACTTTTGTGATAACCGGGATCAGATCAAGTCTGCCTTTTTCACCTAGGATCTTGATGAAATTCACAAGTGTATTGTCATCATCACTCATTGCAGATAAGATCAATCCTGTCTTATCTTCATTTGAAATGATCGGAGATGTCAATGTTGACTTGATCTTTGGAGTGCTGATCACCTCACTTAACGTATTGAGTACTTCTAATGCACCTGAAAGGTCCTTAGATACAGAAGAGAGTGCCCTAGCATATCTTTTAGCAATTAACTCTTCCATTACGCCACCTTCTTAGAAATGATTTCAACCACTTTAGACTCATTCAGCATGATATCATCGTTCGTGATATTCCCGCTCAAAACTTCATCTATAACTTCTCTAGCAGATTTTCTCTCTTCTAGAGTGATCTTCTCTTCGAATTGTTTATCAAGAATTGCTAGATCGTTTTGGTTTGCCAATGCAATCTTTTCAGCCAAGATAACTGCTTCTGCTTTAGCATCCGCAATGATCTCCTCTGCTCTTTTCTTACTCTCTTCTAGACGATTCTGAGCATCTTTCTTTTCATCTTTTGCTGCTTGTAGTTTCGTTTCGATCTCGTTTAACTGAGCAGCTATACCTTCCGTTCTACCTTTGAAAAAGTTTTTGATCGGGTTAGCAATAAGATAATAGAGTAATGATGCAAAAATAATAAAGTTGACAGCTCTTGGCAAAAAGTCTGTTTCTCTACCTGTCTGTGCAAAATAACGGCTTGATTCAGCATCTCCACCACTTGCTAAAAGAACAGCAGGTACGATAAGTAAAGACAATAGTACAATTTTTTTCATATTCATCCCTTCCTATAACTTGCTAAACTTAGCTTTTAGGCTCTCTTTGAAAAGAGGCATCTGTGAAAGAAGAGAGTTTTTGAGATTCTCTTTATCGGAGTTAAGCTTTTCTACAAACTTGTTATACTCAGTTTCTAATTCATTTTGTTTGGTCTCAATCTTACTTGCAGCCAATATCTTCTGATCATCGATTGCTTTCTGTCTGATCCCTGCAGCTTCATTTTTAGCATTGCTAATAATTTCATCTGCTTTTGCATTCAGTTCGTCACTGTTACCGCTAAGACCTTTTGCAGCTTCTAAATCTTTTGCTATAGAGTGATCTCTATCATCCATAAACTTCACTAATGGCTGATATAGCATATTATTTAAAAGTACAAGAAGGACTAGAAATAAAGCTAGAACGAACAACATTAATGGTAAATCTATGTCAAGCATTAAAACTCCTCATGTAATTTCGCAATATATTACCATTTTTGTCATGAGGATTTGATTAAAATTATTCGTTATTTTAAATATAAATATGAATTGTAGTTTTTTGTAGAATTTTGTAATTTTTATTTAAGGATACGTTTCAATATGGTATTGATTTTTGTATCGTTCATGGTTTGGAACTGCTCTAAGAATGCTTCTACTTCCTTTTCATTCTCAAAGCTGATCTCTATACTTTTTGCTTTTAGTTTATGTTTGAACGGTATCACTTCAGTGAATATATCTTCAAATTTTTCAAGCAAGGTTGGCGTAGGTATGTTAGGTGTTTTACTTGAAGCACCCTTTTTATACTTTTTGACCATATCCTCAGTATCTCTCACAGAGAGTTTTTGACCGATCACACTGTCGACTATGATCCTTTGTTTCTTCTCATCAAGACCGACAAGGACCTTCGCATGTCCCTGGGTTATCTTATCTTCAACAAGTATATCCTGTACATAAGGAGAAAGCGTTAAAAGACGCATGGTATTAGTGATCTGTGAACGGCTTTTATGTACAATGGTAGAGAGCTCATCATGTGTGATACTATGCACATCCAGCAATTCAGAATAAGATCTTGCCAGCTCTATCGCATTAAGATTCTCTCTTTGAATATTTTCAATGAGTGCCAGTTCACGCAGTTTTATCTCATCTATATCCACATTGGCTATGATAGCTTTGATATGTGTTATATTGGCACGTTTATGTGCTCTCAGACGACGTTCACCCGCAATAAGCAGATAGCCCTCTTCCCTTTCGATAACAACGATAGGTTGCAGCAACCCATGCTCTAAAATGGATTGACTTAACTCTTCAAGTGCTTCTTCATCAAAATGTTTACGTGGTTGAAAAGGGTTCGCCGAAATACTCTCAACAGGCAGTTCATCGATCTTTGCACCTTTTGCTTCAAGTTCAAAACTGTTGATATCCCTAAGATCTTTTTGGTATGCCTCTTCTACCTCTGTGAGAATTTCTCCCAGTCCCCTGCCTAATGCCATTTTAACCTCTTGCTATCACAGTTGCCAGATCTCTATACGCAACAGATCCTTTAGAATTTCCTGCATAGGAAGTTACCGGTTTACCAAAACTTGGGCTCTCAGCAATTTTGACATTACGAGGCACTACGATACACTCTTTTCCTTTTTTGATATGAAAAAGTTTATCTTTGAAGTGGTGACTTAGATCTGCAAGCACCTGCTTTGATAAATTATTCTGCCCAGAATACATCGTAGGCAAAAATCCTTTGATCTTAAGCTTTGGATTGATCGTCTTTTTCAAAAGACTAACCGTATTAAGGAGCTGTGCAAGCCCTTCCAATGCAAAGAATTCGCACTGGATCGGGATGATCACAGAATCTGATGCACTCAACGCGTTAATAGTGATAGGTCCAAGTGCCGGCGGAGAATCAATAATAATAAAGTCAAATTTTGTGAAAACCTCTTTGATCTTCTCTTTAAGTACCAGCTCTCTATTTTTTGCTTTGGGATTGTAGAACTCTTTTTCTATTCCGACCAAGCCAATATTAGATGGTACGAGTTTAAGATTCTCTATATCTGTCTTTAAAATCACTTCAGAGAGCTTTTTGCTTCCTATGAGAACATGATAAATATTGTACTCATAGTCACTTCTGCTGAACCCTAAACTGGTCGTTGCATTTGACTGGGGATCAATGTCTAAAAGAAGGACTTTTTTGCCTTTTTCCGCTAGAGAAGCCGCTAAATTTACTGCTGTCGTTGTTTTTCCTACTCCACCCTTTTGGTTGGCTATACTAATCACTTCACTCATCGTAGACTAAACACCCTCTTCCCTCCTATGATCAAAGAGCCATCCTCGCATAATGTCGCATCTGACAGGCTCTTTTTGTCGTTCTCAATATGTACTGAAAACTTTCTACTTAGCTCAAATTCTATCTCATACTCTCTAAAAATTTGCTTCCATGTTGGAAATTTTTCAACTTTCTGAAGGTACTTTTGAAGTAGAAATTCGGCTGAGATATCGCATTCCAAGGCTCTATAGCCATTTTGAGATTTTTTTAAATTTATCCCTATTCCACATACTACCGTATTTTTAAATTTTTTTGTAATTGTACCGCCTATTTTTTCATCATTTAAAAAAAAGTCATTGGGCCATTTCAACCAGATATCTTCACCCAGTGTCTCAAGCGTCTGCTTCATGATAAAAGAGAAATAAATAGAAGCAGAACCAAGTGGAAGATCTTTGGGAAGATTGTCTATTTCTATGGCAATAGAAGCAAAAAAATTCCCTTCTCCGCCGGACCAGATGTTATCACGACTTCCTATACCTGAACTTTGTTCTGAACTGATAACAGCAACAGGTGCTTTCAAACTCCCATTTTCTAACTGTTGTATAAGATATTTTTGCGTCGAAGGAAGGGTCTTAAAAGAGAGTATCTCCAACTTTCAGCCCCCTTCCGACACAATATGCTTTTGCAGACATCGCTTTTTTTGAAGCGGGTTGTAACGATGCAATTTTCAGTACACCTCTACTACACCCTACTACCACACTCTCATCATCAAATGCCAGTATCTGAGATACGTTATTGTTAGATGTTCTATCAATAATACTCAGACCATCGATTTTTGTACCATTTGAAGTAAAGATACCCGGCCAGCCTTCAAAAGCTCTGTATTTGTTATAAATGACAGAGGCATCTTCAAAATCAATTTCCCCATCACCCTTCTTGATCTTTTTACAAAGTGTTGCCTGTGCTTCATCTTGTATCTGCGCTTCAATCGTATTGTAATTTCTCAAAGTGCTCAAGGTCAGTTGACATGCATCTATAGTAAGCTGGGCCATTAAAGCATGCAGACGCATAGTTTCAGGTATCACAAACTCTATTTTCTCAAGCATAGGACCAGTATCCAGACCCTCTTCCATCAGCATAGAGGTTACACCGGTTTTTTCATCACCATTGAGTAAAGACTGTTGTACGGGAGAAGCACCTCTATACTGGGGCAAAAGAGAGGCATGCAGATTGATACAAGGTGCGATATCAAGAACACTTTTAGGCAATATCTGACCAAATGCCGCCACTACAATAAAATCAGGATCTGCTGCTTTGATCGCATCTTCTATACCCTCATCACTGAGACGGTTAGGCTGCAATACTTCAATGTTGTGCTCCAGTGCCAATGTTTTAACAGGCGGAGGTGTCAACACCTTTTTTCGCCCGACAGGACGGTCAGGCTGTGTAAGCACCAATGCAACATCCATATCATCAGCTTTGATCAAAGTATCCAGGATCTCTTTGGCATAATGGGGTGTTCCCATGTAAACTATTTTATATTTCATTACAAACTTCCAATTCACTACTCAAATGCTATAAAGCCTT
>DATCTA010000015.1:0-5706 GCA_036568165.1 Sulfurovum sp. | reverse complement strand
AGTTCGCTATCGTCACTGTTTCTTTTTACCGGTGCTACAGAAATATCTAGATCTAGTACCGTACTGAAAACAGAAAGCTGCTTGTTCATAACTTCTAATGCATTTGTAAACGCTTCAACCGGACCGATTTGTCCATCTGTTTGGATGTCAAATGTGATCTTTTCGAAGTTTGGATTGTCTTCAACAAGTACTGGATCGATCTTATAGTTCGCTTTTCTTACCGGAGTAAAGAAAGCATCAAGTGCAATACTGTCGCTATCTACTTCATCTCTAAGGTCTTCACTTGGTACATACCCGATTCCTTTTGAGACAACCATTGTAAAGTTGAGTACTGCATCCTCATTCAGTGTAGCAAGTGGAAGATCACCATTTACAACTTCAATTTGATCATTATTAAGATCCTGTGCAGTCACATCTTTGTGTCCAGAGAAACTGTATTTTAATTCAACTTTGTCGCTTTCGTCTTTGATCTTAAAACGAATGTTCTTAAGGTTGATAATAAATACGGCAACATCTTCATGCATACCCCTGATGTTATCAAACTCATGTGCAGCTCCTTCGATCTTGATCGAAATAGGAGCATACCCGATAGAAGAACCCAAGATAAGTCTTCTAAGTGGGTGCGCAAGTGTTACGGCATAACCGCTCTCAAAAGGGTAAGCAACGATCTCAGCACGGTTTGCACTGATCTCATTCACTTCTACTTCCGTTGGCATAAATGGTGCAACTTTAATTTTTCTCATTAATAGCCTTTACTTATGTATGTATTATTTAGAGTATAGCTCAACGATTAGACGTTCTTCAACCGGAATTGCGATCTCTTCTCTTTCTGGTACTCTAGTGAATAGACCAAAAAGTTTCTCTTTGTCCATATCAACCCAGTCAACCATACCAGTTTGGTTTGTAAGTTCAATTGATCTGATGATCTGAGGGTTTGTTTTACTCTTCTCTCTGATCTCGATCTTTTGACCTGCTTTTACTCTAAATGAAGGGATATTTACCCTCTTACCATCTACAAGTACGTGCCCGTGGTTTACGAATTGTCTAGCTGACGCTCTAGTCGTAGCAAATCCCATTCTGTAAACAACATTGTCAAGTCTCTGCTCAAGAAGTTGAATTAGGATCGAACCTGTGTTCCCTTCTTTTGCATTTGCTTCTTTGTAAAGTGATCTAAATTGCTTTTCACTTACACCATACATAAATTTCGCTTTTTGTTTCTCTCTCAACTGGAGACCATATTCGCTAATTTTTGCTCTTCTTTGTCCATGTTGTCCTGGCGCATATGGTCTTTTCTCCAATGCACTTTTCCCAGCAAGTCTTCTCTCACCTTTCAATCCAAGATCAACACCAAGTCTTCTTTCTAGTTTTTCAACAGGACCTCTATATCTTGCCATGCTTATACCCTTCTCTTCTTAGGTGGTCTACAACCATTGTGTGGAAGCGGTGTAATATCCTTAAGGAATGTTACACGAATGCCTTCAGTCGAACCAATCGCTTTAACAGCAGTATCTCTACCAGAACCAGGACCTTGAACTTTGATCCCTACTTCTTTAACACCGTTTTCCATTGCTTTTGCCATTGCATCAGCTACAGCTTCAGTCGCTGCAAAAGGAGTTGATTTTTTACTACCTTTGAAACCTAGTGCTCCAGCACTGCTCCAAGAGATAACATTTCCCATTTCATCAGTCACTGTAATTACAGTGTTATTGAAAGTTGCAGAAACGTATACAATACCTTTTGCTATACTTTTTTTTGCTTTTTTCTTAGCCATCAACCTACTCCTTATGCTGAACCAACAGTTTTACGCTTACCTTTACGAGTACGCGCATTTGTCTTTGTACTTTGTCCACGAACCGGTAAACCTTTTCTGTGTCTAAGACCTCTGTAAGAACCTAGATCCATAAGTGCTTTGATATCCAAAGTTACTTGTTTTCTAAGATCACCTTCAACTACAACATTTTCTTGAATGTCATTACGGATCGTTGCTGCTTCAGCATCTGTAAGCTCATGCACTCTTTTATTGTAATCAACACCTGTTCTGTCAAGAATATCTCTTGAAGTTTTCAATCCGATACCATAAATGTAAGTAAGTGCATACTCCATTCTTTTCTTTTGTGGTAAATCAACACCTGCAATACGTGCCATGTTTATCCTTGTCTTTGCTTATGTTTTGGATTTTTGCAAATCACGCGTACGATACCCTTGCGTTTAATAACTTTACAGTCATCACACATTTTTTTAACTGATGGTCTAACCTTCATGGTTACTCCTACGAAATATTTGCACCTGCGAATGTCTTTGAACATTCATTTTGCGTGGATTATCGATGTTTCATAATCCAATCCTTGGGTAATCGGTGCGAATTACGCAAAGATTCTTCGCGCAGTTTCCTAAAAGCCTAATTCTTTTAGGGATGGGGATTATACCGAAATTTTTATTAAGTTTTTCTTATGTAAAAATAGAGAAGTTTGCACTTGCAAATTTCTCGCAAGTGCAAAAGAGGAAAATAAGAAGAATTCCACTCTTATTTGTATCTAAATGTGATACGACCTTTATCAAGACTGTATGGAGTGAGTTCAACTTTCACAGTATCGCCTGGAAGAATCTTAATGTAGTGCATTCTCATTTTCCCTGCAATATGGCAAAGTACAATATGACCATTCACCAATTCAACTCTAAATGTTGCATTTGGCAATGCTTCAACTACTTTACCGTCAATCTCTATAACATCATCTTTAGCCATTGTATTCCTTTCTGAAATTTTCTACTTTTGTTGTCAAAATCGTGAAGCTATGCCTCAGTCAATATGATCGCTTTGCCATCTACTATTGCAACCTGGTGTTCATAGTGGGCAGTTCGAAGATTATCCTGACTGACCACAGACCATTTGTCATCCAAGAGTACCGGAGTACCGCTTTTTTGACATACCATAGGTTCTAAACAAAAAACCATACCGTTTTTGATCTTTGGTCCTTGGTTCGGTTTACCTTCAAGATAATTAGGGATATTTGGTTCATCATGCGGTTTCGTACCGATACCATGACCACAATAATCACGCAATGGTATGAATCCTGCTGAAACGATATAGTCTTCAAGGATCTTTGTCAATTCTTTAAAACGCATACCTTCTCTGATAGATTCTATCGCATGATAGAGCGCACCTTTTGAGCAGGCTATCAGCGCTTCATCTTCAGCAGATATTTTTCCCACTGCCATTGTGATCGCTGCATCTCCATAATACCCATCCAGTTTTGTACCGATATCCAAACCAAGAATATCACCCTCTTGAATCACTCTGTCTGATGGAACACCGTGAATACATACTTCATTGACCGAAGTACATACAGAACCGGTAAATCCATACAATCCTTTAAACGATGGTTCAGCACCATGCTCACGGATATACGCTTCACCTAAAGCATCTATTTCACGAAGTGTCATACCTGGTTTGATTATGTTTTGAAGATATTGAAGTGTTTTACCAACGATCTCGCCAGCTCGTTTGAGCTTGGCGATCTCATCAGGTTTTCTGATAGCAATAGCCATTACAGACCTACATTACCTAATGTATCGTATTGGTTCATCGTTCTTTGTGCCTCGATCTTTCTCATTGTATCAAGCGCTACCTGAACGATAATAAGTACGGCAACTCCACCGAAGTAGAATGATGCACCCATGCCTGAAATGATAAGGAACGGTACTGTAGAAACGATTGCAAGATACACTGCACCTGAACCCGTAAGTCTACTTGCAACTTCATTTAAGAACTCTTTGGTCTGTTCACCCGGTCTTACACCAGGGATGAACCCACCCTGTCTTTTCAAGTTATCTGAAATATCTTTTGCATTAAATGCAATAGAGGCATAAAAAAATGCAAAGAACATAACAAGCAAGAAAGTTGCTACGTTAAATGTAATGCCTCCCGGTGCCAATGAATCAGCAATAGCCATCAAAAATGGTGTCGTACTTGACTGAAGCATGGTCAATGGGAACATCAATACTGCAGAAGCAAAGATCGGAGGAATTACACCTGAAAGGTTCACTTTTACAGGAATGTAGTTCATCACTCTTTTTGTTTGATTCTGCATGATCGTTTTTCTTGAATAAGAGATAGGTATCCTTCTCTCACCCAATTCAACATAGATAATTGCCAAGATAGTGATCAGCATAACAGCTAAAATTCCAAGTACTACCAGGAAGTTCATCTCACCTGCATTTACTGCTCTTACTGTATTCCCGATCGCTGATGGCAATCCAGAAACGATACCTGCAAAGATAATAAGTGAAATACCGTTACCGATACCTTTTTGTGTGATCTGTTCACCGATCCACATAAGCAACATCGTACCTGCCAACATAGAGAACGTTGTCAATACCGTAAATACCATTGGATCTATCATAACAGCACTCTGTCCTGCTCTTCCAGTCATACTTTGAAGTCCCATAGATACACCGACTGCTTGAACAACAGTGATAAAAATAGTGAAATAACGAATGATCTGCATATATTTTTGCATACCGTCACGTTCTTTTTTCATTTGACCAAGTGCTGGGAAAGTTGCTGCAAGAAGTTCCATAACGATGGATGCAGTAATATAAGGCATGATACCTAAAGAGATGATACTTAAACGTTCAACTGCATTACCAGAGAACATATTCATTAGCCCAAGGGCGTTGTTTGAATTGCTATCAAAGAACTCTTTGATAACATTCAGATCAACACCTGGTGTTGGGATATAGGCTAAAACTCTGTATGCAAAAATAAATCCCAGTGTAATAAGGATTTTTTGAGTTAGAGCATTACCCATAATTATTTTCCGCTTGTTGTAACTGCGTCGTCTTTGATTTTAGCTGCAAGATCTTTTGCACTAGCGCCAATCAACTTCACTTTTGTTACATTTTTCTGTAATTTATGTACTGATTTGATAGACTCAAGTGTAATCTCAGAAAGTTCAGCGATTGCTTTGATCTTTTCTACGTTGATCACATATGGTTTTTCAATTCTAGAAGAGAACCCGATCTTAGGCAATCTTCTGTAAAGTGGCATTTGTCCACCTTCAAAACCTCTTTTCTTGTTATAACCAGATCTTGCTTTTTGACCTTTTTGACCTTTTCCTGATGTTTTACCAGTTCCAGAACCTTGTCCACGACCAATTCTTTTTCTATTTTTAGTTGATCCTGGAGCAGGTTGTAAATTATGTAAACCCATACTTTACCCCTTACGCTTTGATTCTAGTAAGTGCTTGGATTGTTGCTCTTACTAGGTTATTTGGGTTATTAGAACCGATTGACTTTGAAAGGACATCTTTTACCCCTGCAAGTTCAAGTACTGGTCTAGCAGCACCACCGGCAATAACACCTGTACCTTCACTCGCTGGTCTAAGCAAAATTCTACTTGCGTTGAATTTATGCTCGATATCATGAGCGATAGTCGTACCTTTGATGTTTACTTTTACAAGATTCTTGTTAGCATCATCAACCGCTTTTTTAATCGCATCAGGTACTTCTTTAGCTTTACCAAATCCATATCCAACTGTACCGTTTCTGTCACCGATAACTACAAGTGCAGTAAATCTAAATCTTCTACCACCCTTAACAACTTTAGTAACACGACCGATATTAACGATTACTTCTTCAAATTCTTTTTCTATTTCTTCCATCATGATTCCTTAAAACTTGATTCCGGCTTCTCTAAGTGCATCAGCA
>DATCTA010000014.1:0-8462 GCA_036568165.1 Sulfurovum sp. | reverse complement strand
TGGTATTGGAACTATTTTATCTAATCTTGGCTATGGTTTGCTTGTTCTTTTTCTCTGATAAATACCCATACAAGAATCACAGAAGGAATCCCCAAAGCGATGATATAACTTGGAATATGTAACAGATCTTGTCTGTTTAGGTACATAAATCCCAGGATAAGCAGGGCATAGGCTCCCAGTCTGTAGATAGAAAGTGCAGCTTTTGTATCTTTTATGGTTTGAAATACTGTTCGTCTGTTCTGTTTGAGTTTTTTCTTCTCTTCTTTTACTGTCTGAGCTAAGCTTTTCTCTTCTTCATCAACCATTACATCTTCACTATAAAGGTCATAAGGATCTTCAAGTTTATCGATCGTATCTTTACTGTCATCCATGGTGATGATCTGATGTTTGACACGTGCATTAACCATACGTCGGTAACTCATGATCGAAGCTATCATGACCAGTGTAGCAGTAATGAAGCCTATCTGTGTACTGTAAAGTACTTTGATATCAAAAAATATGATTGCAATAAGCAAGAGCAAAATATCTACTGTAACGAGAACCGTAAGTATCTTCCGGTTTCGGTTAGTCATCCTCATCCTCTGCATCATATTTTGCTTGCTGTTCTTTTTTATATCTGTATTTTGGATCGTTGGCCAATTCATCAAATGATTTTTTTTGTTTTATATAGGCTTTGTAAACATTTGAAATGGCAGCACCTATTCCGATAAACACACCTATAAAGATAGTCCACCAAGCACCTGTAAGCTTTTGCAGTCCTATGCCGATACCTACACCCATCAACACTGCAACAACCATGGAGATCCCAAGGCTCAGTCCGTCAGCAGCATGTACAAGTTTTCTGAATTTTGGTTCTTCGGTGGCCATTACTCCCCTTTTAGCTCATTCATCACTTCATAAGCTGCTTTGATCGTTTCATCGATCATCTCATCTGTTGTAGCTGCAGAGATGAATCCTGCTTCAAACGAAGAACAAGCCAGGTAGATACCTTTGTCCAGCATCCCTTTATGGAATTTGGCAAATCTTTGCGTATCGTTCTTCAAGGCATCCTCAAAGTTCTTGACAGGTATATCAGAGAAGAAGAAGCCGAACATGCTTCCCCTTACATCCGTTACTAAAGGTATATCAGCAGCTGTAGCAGCCTTTTTGAAACCATCCATCAGTTTTTTAGCCTTATTGCCCAGTGTGACATAGAGTGATGGATTGGATTTGAGCTTTCTGAGACTTGTAAGACCCGCAGTCATCGCAACTGGGTTACCTGAAAGCGTTCCTGCCTGATAGACCGGGCCTTCAGGTGAAAGATAAGACATGATCTGTGCAGATGCACCAAAAGCACCTACGGGCATTCCTGCACCGATAACTTTACCAAGTGTTACCATATCAGGTTTGATCGTAGAGATACCCTGTGCACCTTTGAGTGAAGCTCTGAAACCGCTCATAACTTCATCGAAAATAAGCAGTGTGCCATGGTTTGTACAGAGACATCTCAGTTCTTCAAGGAATGATTCATCTGCAGGAACAAGACCCATGTTACCGGCGATTGGCTCGATGATCACACAGGCAATGCCGTCCGGTGACTCTTCAAAACATTTTATAACAGACCCAATATCATTATACGTTGCCAATAGTGTGTGTTTTGTCAGGTCAGCAGGTACTCCGGGACTTGATGGAGATCCAAAGGTTGCAAGTCCAGAACCAGCCTCAACCAGAAGTGAATCAGAATGACCATGATAACATCCGGTGAATTTTACGATCTTATCTCTACCTGTCACTCCACGTGCCAAACGGATGGCAGACATCACTGCTTCAGTTCCTGAACTTACAAAACGTACTTTATCGATAGTATCAAAGAGAGAAACGATCTCATTGGCGAGCTCTGTCTCTACAGTAGTAGGTGCACCAAAGCTCAAACCTTTTTTAACAGCTTCGATCACCGATGCTTCTATCTGTTCATCAGCATGTCCGAAGATAAGCGGTCCCCAGCTCTGCACATAATCGATATACCTGTTTCCATCAATATCATAAAGGTATCCACCCTCTCCTCTTTCGATGAACGGTGGTGTTCCTCCTACGCCTTTAAAAGCACGTACTGGCGAATCAACACCTCCAGGAATTACTTTATATGCTTCTTCAAATGCTGCTATACTTTTATCATATGCCATCTTCTTAATCCTCATAATGTATAATTGCAAAAATTATACACTAACGGCACTTAGGGCTATATGCAAGGAGCGCATCATCAGAACGCTTAAAGGTTTGTTGCTCTCTTTATTGTTACACTTGCTTATATTATGGCTTTTTATGGAGGATTTAGTTAATTTAACTTATTTGCCGCCTCCTGCACAGGACAAAAAGATAAGCCTGAATCTTCAACAGGTTGTTACACCTCCTGCTCCGGCACCAAAACCTGTTGTCGTACCACAGAAACAACAACCAGTTGTAACACCACCTAAAACTGAACCTGTCGTAGAAAAAAAGATCCAACAGGAGCAGGTAAAGCAAAAAGTTTTGGATGAAAGTACTAAGGTCTACGCAGAAAAGAACACAGAAGAAAATAATGTCACAAAACCTGAACCTAAAGTGGTGAAAAAGATAGCAAAAAAAGAGCCTGTGAAAAAACCGGTAAAAAAACGAGTAGTGAAACAAACAAAAACATACAGCCAGCCTAGACGTTCTAGTGATCCTCTTGCCAATGCACTCATGGGTTCAGGGACATCTATGTACACTTCCAAGCCCAGCAGACAACCCTCATCTTCAGGCAGTTACGGTGCACAGATGATCAACCAGCTTTACGGTGAAGAGTTCCTCAGCTACAGTGAAACAGAAAAGAAATTCATCAAAGACAATCTAGGTACGATACACAGGATAACGCAAAACACACTAACCCGAAACGGTTACCCTGAGATCGCTGTACGTACCAGACAGCAAGGTACGAACATCGTATCATTTTACCTGCATCCTAACGGGGATATTTCCGGACTCAGACTCAAAAAGCATATAGGATATGAAGCCCTGGACCAAAATACATTGGATGTGATACGCATAGCCTATAAAGATTATCCGTTACCGAACAAGAAGACTAAAATCATATTTTATGTGAAATACAGCATCTACTGATCATAAAGATCATCTTAGTTTTTTCCATAAATCTTCTACAACCTCTTGTGTTCCCTGGATCAAAAGTGGTTCAGCTTTTGGATCCAGCCAGCGCAGTATCTCTTTTATCTCGTTTTCGGTCATAACTGTACACCCCGCAGTAGGTATACTTTTGATATGTATAAAGATACATGACCCAGAACCTTTTATGGACTTGGAACCCTCAGCAATACCATTATGATCTACAACAATGCCGTATTTATAATAATCCTTAGGGAATTTCATAACCTCATGACTTTTATAATCCCTCTCTATCTTGGTACTGTCTACGATCTTATTGTAAAACATGGAGTTCACATCATCTACACAGTGATCTGTCTCAGTATAGACCTCATAGGGATAATCTATCTTAAACGGTTCATATCCAAAGGCCTGCTTGAGTGTGAAGATACCAGCCGGAGATTTACCATCACCCTCTTGTTTAATGATCTTCGCATCTTTTGCTATATCATGAAGCCCTATCCCCCATCCAAGACCATTTCTTCCGAGTTGGATCTCTATAGCTTTACCTACTTTATGCCACTCTCCATTTTCACGTTCATAACGCTGCAGAACACCTGATGATATGGTCCAGTTCTTCGTAGTTACAACTATAAGTTGCTTGGTTTTGGGTAACTCTTGTGCGTGTAGAAAAAAAAGAAAAAGACAAAACAGTAGCAGTGTTCTCATTATGATATAATCCTTCTTATGGAATATGGAATATTATCAATAGCGATACCGCTACTAACAATCATTTTAGCTATTATAACCAAAGATGTGATCGTTTCACTCATGAGCGGTATTTTTGCAGGTTATCTGATCCTCAATGCCTATGATCCTTTTGATGCTTTCATTGCACTGTTTGACGGTGTTATTGCACTCTTTTCAGAAGGATGGATAACCAAAACCCTTCTTTTCATCGTGATGGTAGGTTCTATTATCAGGTTGCTTTCTATAAGCGGTGCAGTTGATAGTTTTGTCTCCTATCTAAGTCAAAGGGCCAAAAAGATCGATTCACCAGTAGGTGCTATGGTTCTCGCCTACATTATAGGTGTCGTGATATTCATAGAATCTTCTATCACTGCACTGGTAGCCGGGACGGTTGCAAAACCGTTGTGTGATAAAAATGGGGTCAGTAGAGAAAAACTTGCCTACATCTGTGATTCTACTTCAGCACCGATATGTTCTCTCATCCCTCTTAATGCATGGGGTGCACTTCTTTTAGGCCTCATTGTGACTGCTATTGATTCAAATGTGATCTCTGGTGATGGCATATCTTTGCTGATCTCTTCCATTCCATATAATTTCTATGCACTCTTTACATTAGCGATAGTTCTAGGTGTAATATTTTTAAATATAAACATTGGTCCTATGAAAAATGCTACCTCCGTTGCGTACATTAGAGAAGATAACAACACAGACATTAATGCCACTCCATACAAAATGCTTTTGCCTATTATCGTCATGGTTGTCATGGTACCTGTCGGACTGTACATGACAGGAGAAGGAGACATGTTCAAGGGTTCTGGTTCAACCTCTGTCTACTATGCCGTTATCGTAACACTCTTTTTTATCTATCTCTATTTCGTGCCAACAAAAACACTGAGCCACAAAAATTACTTTAAAGGGCTTTATGAAGGTATCGGTGACATGATACCCGTTGGCATGATAATGCTCTTTGCCCTGCTTATAGGAAAGGTGATCGGAGATCTTGGCACTGCTGAATATCTGGCAAATCTGCTCAAAGGTAATATCTCTCCTGTACTTATACCGCTTCTTGTCTTTTTAGTAGCCAGTATCACTGCATTTTCTACCGGGACCAGCTGGGGTACATTTTCGATCATGATGCCTATCGGGTTGGCCTTGGCTGCAACGATGGATATCTATATACCTTTGGTCATCGCTGCTGTGATCTCTGGCGGGATCTTTGGCGACCATGCCTCCCCTATCTCAGATACGACCATCATATCATCCATGGCAGCAGGATGTGATCATGTGGAGCATGTCAGAACACAGCTGCCCTATGCTTTGTTTGCAGGACTATTGGCCTCTATATCATTTTTAATAACTGGCTGGATAACATTATAAAAAAGGAGCATCATGCAGATCGTTAAATTTCTATCTGGAATTCTTTTAGCCCAGTTAGCAACATATTTTTTGATAGTTCTTGCTCCTGAAGAGACGAGTATAATTGGTATTTTACGTATAGGCATACCTTTGCTTTTGATCGCGCTTGTCATTGCTTTTTGGTTCAACTCTATTGCAGGACATCATAGTAAAGATGCCGTTGGAAAAGTAAAAGACCATTTTGCCAATGAACGGGAAAAGATCCGCAGCAATGCACAACGTGCAAAAGATAGAGCTGTTAATGCCGTACGCAAAGAGAGTGCCAAAGAGGCAGCTAAAACCCATGCAAAGGCAAACTTTAAGGTAGGTGCAGCGTTTGCCGGGATGCTGGGGGTTGGAGCACTTTTTGTATTTGCCCAAATGCTTACAGCAGGCCTTCTGGCCATCAGTGCTACTGTAGGAGCCATGGGCGGTTACTACTGGAGAGGGAAAAGGATCGAGAACAATCGCCTAAAAGAGTTGGAACACAAGTCAATCATACAAGTGATCGAGTCTAAAAGAAATACAAAGAGTATAGCAAAATGAGTTTTTTCTCAAACCTGAAGGAATATTTATCGAGATTTGGCTATCGTCAGGTTCCTGTTTGGTATGATTCATCAAAAGAGACGATCGATGATTTTAATACCATTGGTCAAAACCTCAAAATACTTAAGTTCATCCCTAATCCTTTTCCTTTTTATGATTGGATCATGGGTTTTTACGAAAGACCTTCAAATCGTGATGCACTCGAGGGGCCTATCTTGGAAAGAACACGTAAGATAGTTGATGCGGGTGTAGGTACAGGATATCTATTGAGTCAACTTATCAAAGTCACAAATATTGATCAAGAGATCATTGCAGTAGATCTTTCAGAACAGATGCTGATGAACTCTCAAAAGTATCTTGAGAAAAAAAATCTGCTCGATACGCGTATCACTTTTAAAAAAGCAGACTGCCGAGATATGCCTTGGCCGGATAATACATTTGATCTTTATCTTTCAAGTTATCTTTTTGACTTGTTACCCGAGGATGAACTCAGGACAACAATCCATGAGATGGAACGTATTCTTTGCCCTGATGGTTATGCAATACTTATCACAATGACCACAGAACTTGATGGTGCTTCATGGTTTATGAAACCCTTATATAGGTTGATGAATGAACTCTACTGTTTGGGTTATCATAAGGGTCGCTGGAACTGGATATGGGGATTTTTCTTTGCTGGTTATGCACCGCATTGCCGTCCTATAGCACTTGGAAAATATTTAAGGGAATCTCCTAACTTGGTCATTTCTTATACAAAATTAACGAGAGTATCATTCTTTCCGGTACGTATATATTATGTTCGTAAAGCACATGACTAAGACCTTACTTTGGTTAAAAATAATTTGGGCAGCTTTATCAAGCCGCTCTAATCAAGCTTTTTATGACAAGATATCCGCGTTTTATGATGATGTCTATGTAGAACATGAAGTGCATGCAAGAAAGATCATAGACACACTAAATGAAATCTATAAAGACAATAAAAACAAAACTTTGGTCTTGGATCTTGGTTGCGGTACTGGAATGATGACAGCATTGCTTACTCAAGCGGGATTTAAAGCTATTGGTATTGATATATCATTGTCTTCTCTTTGCGTACATCAAGAAAATTACCCTGAACATTTACTGGTGCAGGCAGATGCTAATTTCCTGCCTATTGATGATGGCATTTTTGATTCTGTAGTCTGTCTTGGTGTCTGGAGACATTTTGCTGATCTCAATAAAGTCCTTAATGAAGTCTCCAGAGTACTAAAGGATGATGGAACTTTTATAGTAGGTTATTTCCCCCCAGCAATGGCCGGTTCAATTGATCTAAATCAAAAATGGTGGGGACGATTATCTATAAGAACATATCATTTTCTCACAAGAGTACTGGGCTATGTTGACCGTGCGGATTTTACACTTGAAAAGGAAACCTTGGAAATTGCCAGAAAAAAATTCAAAAGTATCAGCCGAGTTAAATCAGACTCCAATAAATATATATTGCTTGCGAAACACCCATTAAAAGATACAAAATCTACTAGATCTCAAGAAGTACCTCTGGTGGCATTAGATCAAGTCCTTCGTTGTCCATTTTGTATGAGTAATGGTGAGAGTTCTGGTAAAATAAAACCAACCAAAGATCATTGGCTCGTGTGCCAGGAACCCGGATGTAATCGAAAATATCCAAAGCTTGAGAATATTCCTGTACTGCTCAATGAAGAAGGAGAGAAATGGATGCGTATTAGCGAGAATGATCTACCAATCACTCCTTCGAAACCCTAAACATAGCTATTCATAAAACTATGCTAAAATACACCAAATACAATTAGGATACGATCTTTATGAAACTTCTTGTCTCTGCTCTTGAGCCATCTTCCAATCTGCATCTAAAAGAAGTACTCAAGCATACTGAAAATATTGAGCTTACAGGTATATTTGACAAAAATATAAAGAATGGTACTCCTCTTTATGATATCAGTGAAATGGCTATTATGGGTATCGTTGATGCTATCAAAAAACTTCGCTGGTTCTTTAAAGTAGCAGATGAAATGGTCGAACTTGCCAAAGATGTGGACAAAGTGCTTCTGATGGACTCCTCAGGCTTTAATCTGCCTTTGGCAAAAAAACTTAAAGAAAAATACCCCAATAAAGAGATCCTATACTACATACTTCCGCAAGTTTGGGCAAGCCGTCCTAAACGTGTCAAGAAATTGGAAGCCTACTGTGACAGACTGCTGGGAATCTTGCCTTTTGAGATAGAGTATTATACAAAAGGCAAGGCTGAGTATGTCGGTCATCCTTTATTGGATGAGATAGATGTCAAAAGAAATGAAGAAGAAACCAGAGGGTGCATCGCGTTTCTACCAGGTAGCCGTAAAAGTGAGATCACCCGTCTCATGCCGTTATTTTTAGAATTACGAAGAAAGTTTCCCGATATACGCCCTCTTCTTGTTATTCCCCCTTCATTTTCCAAAAACAAGATCGCTAAACTCTACAATGGAAACCGGGAATTCGAAATTGTACGCAATACACATGAAGCACTTAGACGTGCAGAATTTGCCTTTATCTGTTCAGGAACAGCAACACTCGAAGCTGCACTCATAGGTACCCCGTTCACACTCGCCTACATAGCTAAAAAGGTAGATTTCTTCATCGGTACCAAGATCCTGGGAATCAAACAGGTAGGATTGGCCAAT
>DATCTA010000013.1:0-4860 GCA_036568165.1 Sulfurovum sp. | reverse complement strand
TGAGACCATTGATTTTCTTGCAGCGCCGCTTGGACTTGAAGAGCAGGTTGCAGCGATCACTGAGCGTGCAATGGCAGGAGAGTTGGATTTCTACAAATCACTTAGAGCAAGAGTAGCACTGCTTGAAGGTTTGGAAGAAGAGAAAGTCAATGAGATCTGTAATGACCTGCCTATGATGCCCGGTGCAAATGAGGTTGTGGCAGGATTGAAAGAGAGAGGCTATACTGTGGTCTGTTTCTCAGGAGGATTTAGAAATGCGACCAAGCCTGCATGTGAGAGGTTAGGGGTCAATGCGGATTTTTCCAATTTCCTGCATGCTGAAAATGGTGTACTTACAGGCCAGGTGGGTGGAGAGATGATGTACAGCAATGCCAAAGGTGATATGATCATGCGTATGCAGGGATTGCTGGGTGTAGGACGCGAAAACACGCTTGTAGTAGGTGATGGAGCAAATGACCTGAGTATGTTCGCCCATGCGGACACACGTGTCGCATTTTGTGCAAAACCGATTTTAAAAGAGGCTGCAACACACTGTGTGGATGAGAAAGACCTCACACAAATACTTGATATTGTAGATGCCCTGTAATGCAGACTGATAGTTGTAGTATAAAAGGCATTATACGGCAACTGCTCAGTTACAAGCGTGCTGTTTTCTGGGGCAATGTGCTCGCATTGTTCTCCACACTTCTTGTTGTCATTATTCCTCTTTTCATTCCTATACTTGTAGATGAACTTTTGCTTGGTAAAGACCATGGATTTATCACATGGATCTCTGAAAACCTCTTCAGTTCCGATACCAAAGGGTATGTGCTCTTTGTTTTAGTGTTGATACTCTTTCTTCGCGTTGCAAGCGTGTTTGTGAGCATCATTCAGAGTAAGATATTTACAGTCATATCAAAAAATATTACATATAAGATGAGGGCCTCTCTGCTGAGACATTTAAAACGTGTCTCACTCAAAGAGTATGAGACGATGCGTGTGGGTGCAGTGACTTCTAAGCTGGTCACTGATGTGGAGACCATAGACGGATTTGTAAGCAGTACGATCTCTAAATTCATTATTGCCTCTTTTGTACTTCTTTTCTCGGCGGTGGTTTTGTTCTGGATCCATTGGCAGCTTGCTGTATTTATTTTGGTGACGAATCCTATCGTTGTTTTTTTTACGGCCAAACTGGCACGTAACATTGGGAAACTCAAAAAAGAGGAGAACAGGGCAGTGGAGATCTTTCAGTCTGCTTTGAATGAAACCCTTGAGCTTTTTCACCAGATACGTGCAGCCAACAAAGAAACATATTTTTTTGACAAGAGTGAAGTCAAAGCAAAAGAACTCAAAGATCATGCCATAGCCTACGGGTATAAGAGCGAAGCAGCGATGAAATACTCATACCTTGTATTTTTAAACGGTTATGAGGTTTTCAGGGCAGTGAGTATTCTGGCTGTAGCATATTCTGATCTCTCAGTGGGATTGATGCTTGCGATCTTCTCGTATCTGTGGGTGATGGTAACGCCTACGCAGGATATCATCAATTTCCAGTATGCGCTTTCGACAGCCAGGGCTGCATGCGGACGTATAAACAGTATCTATGAGATGGAGCAGGAACCTTTGATGCAGGAAGATATAAATCCTTTTGTTGGAAAAGAGGCTGTAGATATAGAAGTGAAGAATCTGTCGTTTTCCTACCAGAAAGACAAAAAGATATTAAATAATATAAATATGCATATAGAACAAGGCTCTAAAGTAGCGATCGTCGGTGCAAGCGGCTCTGGAAAGACAACACTGGCCAATATACTCGTAGGTTTCTATCCTTTGGATGAAGGTGAGATCGTCTATGGCGGTGTATCGAACAAAAACCTTAAACTTTCGACAATTCGAGAAAATATTCATCTCATCTTGCAACATCCTAAACTCTTTAATGATACAATGCTGTTTAATCTAACGTTAGGTAAAGCGTATAGCAAAGAAGCTGTACAAAAAGCACTTGAGATCGCTCAGCTCACTGGTGTCATAGAACGTTTGGATTTAGGGCTTGATACTCTTGTCGGAAAAGACGGTATCAAGCTTAGTGGAGGGCAGAGACAAAGGGTGGCCATAGCAAGGATGATCCTTTCTGATCCTAAAGTGGTGATATTTGATGAATCAACTTCGGCTTTGGATGTACATACAGAAGTGAGACTGTTTGATGCCCTGCAGGACTTTTTGTCAAAAAAGACGGTGATCACGATCGCGCACCGCTTAAGCACGATAAAGAGTGCAGAGTTTATTTATGTTTTGGAAGACGGCAGTGTTGTAGATAGTGGTACACCTAAAGAACTGCTGGCAAAAGATGAGAGTTATTTCTCTAGTATGGTTTAAAGGTATAGATTGGATATTTTTCAGGCGATAATCATCGGTATTATCGAAGGTTTCACGGAGTTTTTACCTATCTCTTCAACCGGGCATATGATAGTGGCGAGTAAGTTTCTCGGGGTTTCCCAGGATGCATTGACCAAAGCGTATGAAGTGATCATACAATTTGCTGCGATATTGGCGGTCATGCTTATCTACAGGGAAAAAGTGACATTCAAAAAGATCGACCTGTGGCAGAAACTCTTCGTCGCTTTTTTACCGTTAGCTATTGTAGGGTTCATCTTTAAAGACCATATCAAGATGCTATTCACCGTTGAAGTCGTTGCTTCCATGTTCATTATCGGAGGTATCCTTTTTCTGTTGCTTGAATACTTCTATGAGGAGAAAGAGTGGCATATATCTGATGTTGAAAAGGTAAGCTACAAACAGGCATTGTGGGTTGGCATTGCCCAGATCTTCTCTCTAATTCCAGGAACCAGCCGGGCTGGTGCAACCATCGTAGGTGGACTGTTGGTCGGTTTGGACAGAAAAGCTTCGGCAGAGTTCTCATTTTTATTGGCTATTCCTGTTATGGCTGCCGTGACAGGCTATGACCTGCTGAAACATTATCAGGATTTTGCCGATGCGAACTGGGGAGCATTTGTTGCCGGCTTCGTTACGGCATTTATTGTGGCGTATTTGACTATCAAACTTTTCCTTGCGTTCATACAGCGATTCACTTTTGTGGCGTTTGGTATCTACAGGATTATTTTTGGAGTGATCTTGCTGACGGCCCTATAGTTTGGATGGTATGAATTTATAGAGACCCCGTTGGGGGTTTCTGTTAAGTTCAAAAATGATTTTTGGACATGAGCGGGGGATGTGCCTCGTAAGTAAAGGTATATAATGAAATTTAATGAATTTGATTTTCATGCTGATCTGGCAAAAGGCGTGAAGATAGCGGGCTTTAAAGAACCAAGCCCTATCCAGAAGTTGGCGATCCCGATCATTGCCAAAGGCAGTGATATGGTAGGACAAGCCCATACAGGTACAGGGAAGACAGCAGCATTCGGTCTTCCTATGATGGATAAGATCGCCAAAGGCGAGATAGAAAGAGCGTTGGTCATCACACCGACCAGAGAACTGGCTACACAAGTGGCTGACGAGCTTTACCATTTGGGACGTTTTGCAGGTATCAGAACTCTGACGGTCTATGGCGGTGTAGGGTATGGTCGTCAGATTGCCATCATCCATAAGGGTGTTCAGATCGTGGTTGCCACTCCGGGAAGGTTGAAAGACCTTTACAGAAAAGGCAAGATAGATACTTTCAATCCTGAGATCGTTGTACTTGATGAAGCAGATGAAATGCTTGATATGGGATTTCTTGAAGATATCAAGGAGATATTTGAGTATATTCCGCAGAACAGACAGACTTTGCTTTTCTCTGCAACGATGCCTGAACCGATCAAAGAACTTGCAAATAACATACTGTATCACCCTGAGTTCGTTTCTGTTGTGGAAGATGAAGAGACCACCAACAATATCATAGAGCAGCGCTATTATGTGATACATGAACACCAAAGAGATGAGGCCATCGTAAAACTTCTTGAGACTGAAGAGACCAATAAATGTATCATCTTCTGTCGTATGAAGAGAGAAGTTGACAGACTGGTCGAACACCTTCAGGCCCTTGGATTCAATGCCAGCGGTTTACATGGTGATCTCGAACAGATGGACAGAGAGGTCATCATCAAATCCTATAGAAAAGGTGAGACCAAGATCATGGTCGCTACAGATGTAGCTGCCCGCGGTTTGGATGTCAAAAATGTAACACATGTCTTCAATTACCACATTCCTTTTGATCCGCAAAGTTACGTTCACCGGATCGGTCGTACGGGGCGTGCAGGAAAAAGCGGTCAAGCCATCACTCTGGTAACTACCGAAGAGTTCAGGGAGCTTCAACGTATCCAAAAGGAAGTAGGTGCTGAGATGCGTTTAGCGACCATCGAGGGGGGAACAGGGCTGGATGATTCAAGCTGTGAATACCTGGCTGAAGTTATCAGGGATATCCATGTCCATACAGATGCCTCTCATTTGGTGTCATTTATGAGAAACATGGACAAAGATGTTTTGTTGGAAAAACTGATCTCATATGTGATCGAACAGGAGCAGAATAACATAGGTTCTCAGATCGGTTTTGACCAAAGTGCGGTAGATGAAATGCTAAGAGGATATATAGCTGAAGAAAAGGCTACCAAAAATAACAATCGAAGAAAAAGACGCAGATAATTTGCTTTTTTTACCTAATGACAAGCAAAACTATTTTAAAATTTGTAAACTTATGAAAGTGAGGTCAATCACATGGAAATAAATTTAGTAGGCGAAAGCTTAAAATTTATGGTGCTAGGAATGCTTATAGTATTCGTCTTTCTAGTTATCATGGTTCAGGTAATGAAGCTTCAGGCTAAAATTCTCAACAAATACTCCCCTGAAAAAGTAGTTGAAGCACCTCCTGCTTCTACAAATGCTGCGCAG
>DATCTA010000012.1:0-3945 GCA_036568165.1 Sulfurovum sp. | reverse complement strand
TTATCGCTCCATGGAGAGAGTGGGATCTGAACTCCCGTACAAAGCTTTTGAAGTATGCAGCAGAACACGGTATTAACATCGATGGAAAAGGTAAGCCAAAACCTTACTCTATGGATGCGAACCTGCTTCATATCTCCTATGAAGGTGAGCACTTGGAGAATCCATACGCAGAGCCGGAAGAGGATATGTGGTTGTGGTCTGTAAGCCCAGAAAAAGCACCGGATGAGCCGGAGTATATCACGATCAGTTATATAAAAGGTGATCCGGTAGCGATTGATCGTGTAGAGATGAGCCCGGCAACGCTTCTTAAAAAATTGAATGATTATGGTAATAAACACGGGATAGGGCGTGTAGATATCGTTGAGAACCGTTATGTGGGTATGAAGGCCAGAGGATGTTATGAGACACCAGGTGGAACTATCATGCTTAAAGCGCACAGAGCTATAGAGTCTATTACCCTAGATAGAGAAGAAGCGCACCTCAAAGATGAGATGATGCCTAAATATGCAAAACTGATCTATCAAGGTTTCTGGTGGTCGCCTGAGCGTAAGATGATGCAAGCGGCTATCGATGCAACACAAGAACATGTGAATGGTGATGTTAAGTTGAAACTCTACAAAGGCAATGTAACGGTAGTAGGTAGAAGATCAAACTCTTCTCTCTATTCAGAAGCACACTCTACTTTTGAAGAGGATGAAGTATATAACCAAAAAGATGCAGAAGGATTCATCCGTCTTAATGCGTTGAGATTTATCATCGAAGGTAAAAACCAGCCTGAACGTATCGCTTCACTTATCGGTAAAGAAGAGGAAGAGGTTGAAGTGTGCCGTATAGAGACAGGTTCACTGACTATCTGTCAACGTATTAAAAGATTTTTTGGGTTTGGAAAAAAAGAAGAGCCTAAAGAAGAGAAAAAGTAGAACTAGACACTTTTGACTTGCTCTATGCTATTTTAATATTATCTCCATCTCTTCCAATACTTTGGAAGGGATAAACTTCACTAATCTCTCTTTTGAAAAAAGATACGGTATCACTTCCAATAGAATATAGAGCATGAACATCAACGGATAAAATGCATAATATTCGATCTTGAATGCATTAAAATCATAACGCGAAATGAACCACTCTTTAGCACTTTCACTGCCATTGTAAAACAAAAGCACTTCCATGGCAAATATCGAACCCCAGAGAAAATAGGTGATCGCAGTCAGAAGAAAAGCACTTAAAACGCCATAAATGGAGATGATTGCAGCAAGAAAGATACTAAGAAACAGTGCAAAAGAGTGAAATCCCAATGTCGCAAATACAACTACGACTGAAAAGATAAAAAGTAGACTCCCAAAAAGGATGAAAAGTTCTAAAT
Organism: Sulfurovum sp.; assembly: GCA_036568165.1. GTDB lineage: Bacteria > Campylobacterota > Campylobacteria > Campylobacterales > Sulfurovaceae > Sulfurovum. The sequence continues at coordinate 2,582 of DATCTA010000012.1, read as the reverse complement.
AGCTTTGCTGTTGCGCAAATGAGGTACTAAAATAAGCAGCCATTAAAGTGATGATAAACACGGCTGCCACTGTCAGTGCTAAAGAACGGTATTCATGCAAGAGAGGCTCCTTTGTATAGGTTACATCCACCTATGGATGGTGAATGTTGCAGAAAGTTATGCGATTTCATAAAGTTTGATAAGACTTTGAACATCTGCTTTCCGTCCAAGCCACTCTTCATAAAGTTCAGACATCTCAATCGCACCACCGCTTGCCAGTATATACTCTTTATACCCTTTTGCACGTTCTTTGTTGAAACCTGATTCATTGTCTAGACAAGAGAAGAAAGCATCTGCACTGAGGACTTCTGCCCACTTATAGCTGTAGTACCCTGCTGCATATCCGCCTGCAAAGATATGTGAGAATCCATGTTGAAACTTGTTATAACTCGGTGGCGTGAGTAGAGATGTTTTTTCTCTGATACCATCAAGCAGTCTCTGCACTTCTTCACCTTGATAGAGGTCTTGATGCAGAACAAAATCAAACAGGGAAAATTCTACCTGACGCAAGATGCCAAGGGCTGCTTGGAAGTTCTTGGTCTCTTTTATTTTGGCCATTAGTTCCTCTGAAATAGGCTCACCTGTTTCATAATGAAAACCGAAACGTTTCAAGATGGCTGCTTCATAGGCAAAGTTTTCCAAAAACTGTGAAGGAAACTCCACAACATCCCATGCCACACCATTGATACCTGAGACAGAGCGCTCTTTACATTTACCAAAAAGGTGGTGAATCGCATGTCCCATCTCATGAAAGAGTGTCACTACATCGTCATGTCTTAGCAGTGATGGTGTCTTAGGTGTTGTTGGCGAGAAGTTGCAAACGATGAAAGCGGACGGAAGGTGCAATTTTCCATTAGAGTCGACATAGTGTGTCTCCCAGTCATTCATCCATGCTCCTCCCCGTTTCTCTTTACGTGCCTCAAGGTCAAAGTAGATACGCCCGGAGAGTTTACCCTCTTCGAAGATGTCAAAAGGCTTTACACAGGTATGCCATGTCGGTACATCTGCAGGTTCAAAAGTTACACCGAAAAGTTCTGAGACAATGTACAATAACCCCTCTAAAACTTTCTCCTGTTTGAAATAAGGTTTGGTCATCGTATCATCAAAATCAAACTTTTCTTTTTTGAGCTTTTCACTGTAGTACCCTACATCAAATCCAGCTAGATCTTCGATCCCATCGATACGTTTAGCGTATTCTCGCAGTTCTTCAAGTTCATTTTTGGCTTGAGGCAGGGCGGCATCGGCTAGCTCATTTAAGAATTTGATGACATCATCTTCATGACTTGCATCGCGTGTCTCAAGAGCATACTCTGCGTAAGAGCTAAAACCAAGTAGTTTTGACTTTTCATGTTTGAGTGCCAAGATCTGGTCTATAACTTCTGCATTTTCAGGCGCACGTGTCGCATAGGCTTTAGAGAGTTCTTTTCTGTACTCACGGTTCGGCCCGTAGGTCATATAGGCAAGATAACTCGGGATCTGTAATGTGAACTTGTAGATTGTTTTCCCATCTACTTCTTCTTTGGCTGCCTCTAGGTCAGATTGTGGTATGCCTTCAACATCTTTTTCATCTTCAATGATGAGCTCATAGGCATTGGTCGCATCAAGAAGATTTTGTGAGAACTGGTTAGAGAGTTCGGAGAGTTTGAGGTTTATCTCTTCAAGTCGTTTTTTCTTCTCTTCAGGAAGATTAACCCCTGAAAGCACAAAGCCCCTTATTTCATGTTCCAAAACTTTTTTTGCCTCTTTTGAATCAGATTTTATAGCTTCTATCTTTTTGAACAGGGCTTCATTTTGGGCCATTTCAGAACTGAATTTTGAAAGAAGAGGTATAGAGGCCTCATAGGCCTTTTGTGTCTCTTCTGAGTTCATGACTGAGTTGAGATGTGAAAGGGGAGTAAAAAAAAGTCCCAGTTCTTCATCCAGGTCCTGCAGAGGTTTTAACACTTTTTCATAGCTGGTCTCGTTATTTTCGGTAAGATCCTTGATAACTTCTCTTTGCTTATTTAAAAGGGCATCGAGATCTTGGGGGAACTGTTCTAAATTATCTATTTTAAATTCTTGAAACATCATTTATCTATCCGTTATAGTTTTTTTTGATTGTAGCATATTTTTTGATCCTCCACCCCATAAATAAGGTGGATTCTTCCTCCATAGCCTAAACAGCTATTTGCATGGAAGCATTATTGCCGTGGATCCCACGGTCAAGAATGTTTTTGGCTCCGTTAACATCTGCGTTATCAGAGTGTCCGCAAGAGATACATTCAAACTTGCTTTGAGACTTTCTGTTGTTTTTATCAACATGACCACATTCATTACAGATTTGAGAGGTATGCTTTGGATCAACCTTAATAAGCTGTCCTCCTCTCTCCTGCAACTTATATTCAAGCAATTCAAAGAACATTCCCCAACTCTGTTGAGTAATTGACCTGTTGAGCCCTGTTTTTTGTTTTACCTGTTTGCCTGGTGTTTCTTTAGTGCCTTTTGCACTTTTGGTCATGTTTTTGATTCTTAAATCCTCTACCACTACAATGCCTTGGTTTTCA
>DATCTA010000011.1:0-3142 GCA_036568165.1 Sulfurovum sp. | reverse complement strand
TGCACCCTGTCCGAAAGGATCTCCGCACCAGCACCCGGTATAGAGCTAAGGCCCTTTGCTTTTAATCTGCGCAAAACTTCAGAGATACTGATATTTGAACGCTTGGCAATATAGTCTATCTCTATAGAAGAGAAACCGTGTATCGTCACTTGAGGATATTTCTTTGCGATATGTTCGACCAGATCCTCATACCACTCTATCTGAAGCTTAGGATGTACGCCTCCCTGAAAGAGTATCTGTGTACCGCCTATGGCTAAAAGTTCCTCTATCTTCTGGTCTATCTCATCAAACGTCAAGATATAGGCATCTTCTTTTTTCTCATGTGTATAAAAAGCGCAGAATTTGCAATCGACCCAACAGATATTGGTATAGTTGATATTTCGATCTACAACAAACGTAGTAACCCCTTTGGGATGCATTTCTTTCTTGCGTGCATATGCCATCTTCCCAAGGGTTTTAAGATCGGCTTTTTCAATAAGCTCTACCGCTTCATCGATACTCATACGTTTTGTTATAGGGAATGTCATTTTAACTACTTCTCTTTATCCAATGCGTCTAAAACACCGTTTATGAACTGAGGTGATTTCTCGTCTGCAAGTTCTTTAGCCAATTCTACAGCCTCGTTGATGATGATCGCTTTATCGGTCTTAGCGACAAGAATCTCATATGCACCAAGACGCATGATGGCTTTTTCCACTTTTCCTATCGCATTAAAGTCCCACTCTTTTAAGTGTTCTTTGATCTTCTCATCCAACATTTCCAGGTTTTCTATGGTGCCTTGAAACAGGGTATCTGAAAAATCTTTCTGTTTGCTTCGGATCTTACCCTCTTCCAATATATCAGCTGAAAATTTGCCTATGTCAGTATTTCCAAGATCATAGGCATAAAGTAACCCCACAACCGCCGTACGTGCTTGATGTCTGGTTGCCATTACTCAAGTTCACCATACAGGTTAATGAGTTCGATAAGTCCTATCATCGCTTCGGCACCCTTGTTCCCTGCTTTTGTACCGGCTCTCTCGATCGCCTGTTCAATACTGTCAACTGTCAATACACCAAATGTTGCCGGTTTACCGTATTTGAGTGTTACGTTTGCCACACCCTTTGTCGCTTCAGCTGAAACATAATCAAAGTGAGGTGTTGCTCCGCGGATCACAGCACCCAGACAGCATACCGCATCATACTTTCCTGAGGCCAATGCTTTATCCAGTGCGAATGGCACTTCAAATGCACCTGGTACCAATATAAGATCCAGATCATCGGGGTTTCCACCATGTCTTGTATACGCATCTACCGCACCCTCTACCAATCTATCCGTGATGAAGTGGTTGAATCTTGCATTAATGATCGCTACTTTTTTGCTCTTGTCTACTGATAATGTACCTTCTACTGTCTTCATTCGTTTCCTTTTTTTGTATTTGATTTTATTCTACGATCGTTCTGATTGCATCGATCTGCTTGATCAGTGCATCTAATTTGCTTAATTCTATCATATTTGGCCCGTCACTCAAAGCAATGCTTGGATCAAAATGTGTTTCAAAGAAGAAACCGTCCACACCTACTGCTGCAGCGGCTCTTGCAAGATAAGGTACGAACGAAGAGTCTCCTCCTGAACTGGCACCTCCTGATGCAGGCATCTGTACAGAGTGTGTCGCATCAAATATCACAGGTGCAAACTCACGCATGGTTTTAAGCCCGCGCATATCCACTACAAGATTGCCATACCCGAAACTTGATCCGCGCTCTGTAAGCCAGACATTATATTTCTTTGCATTTTCATAGCTTACTTCACCATCAAAACCTCTGGTTTTCAATACTTTTGCCACAGAGTGTTCCATTGCAGCAGGTGCGAGGAACTGTCCTTTTTTGATATTGACGATTGCAGAAGTTTCAGCAGCTGCCACAAGAAGATCCGTCTGGCGACATAAAAATGCCGGGATCTGAAGCACATCAGCTACCTCAGCAGCTGCCTTGGGCTGTGTATAATCATGTACGTCTGTCAAGATCTTATAGCCAAACTGGTCTTTGACCTCCTGAAGCAGCTTAAGCCCCTCTTGCAGTCCAGGACCTCTGAAAGAATCCAAGCTGGTACGGTTGGCCTTGTCAAAACTTGCTTTAAAATAGAACTCTTTCGTACAGTCTTCATGGTACTGACCCAAAGACTCTGCGATACGCATCACATTGTCACGACTTTCAAGAACACACGGTCCGGCAATTAAAATCATTTCAGTCCTTTAGGCAGAGCTACTAAGAGCCCTGATAGTATTACCAAGATTATACCTAAAACTGTCCAAATATCAGGTATAGGGTCTCCCAACATGATACCGATGATGACCGCGAAGACAATATTGCTGTAACTTATTGTACCAACGATACCTGCTTTGGTCAGCTCATAGGCCTTTGTCATCAAGAGTTGGGATACTGTTGCAAAAACACCTACAGCAGCAACATAAGCCCACTCTATGCCCTGTGGCATCACAAACCGGGCAAACATCCAGTCAAACTCCTTTGAAACATTCACATAAGGGGTTATAAGCATCAAAAAAAGCGGTGCTACGGTACCAACCCCCATAAATGACATCACGATCGCTCGCGTATCATAATACTTTCTCAGTTCACGGATAGAGGTATAGGCCAATGCTGCACCCATACCTGAAAAGATGCCCAACAGATCATACTTGTCAAAACTCCCTCCTTCGGGCTGTGCTACCAGAACGATACCTACAAACCCTATAACCACAGCAAGCAAAGCACTCTTATGCAGCTTCTCATTTAAGAAGAGGTAGGCAAAGATGGCTACAAATATAGGTGAAGTTTTATTGTATGTCACTGCCTCTCCCAAGGGGATAAATGCCATGATATAAAAATATGCCAAAAGAGCGGCAAACCCCATAGCTCCTCGAAAAAGAAGCAAAAACGGTTTGCCTCCTGTCTGTTTCAGCGGGACTTTATAAATCGCGATGCCTACAAGGACCACACCAAAGATATTTCTAAAAAAAGTTACTTCCACCGGAGGCAGTACCTGGCTGACAACCTTGGCAAAACCTCCCATAACTGCAAAGCTGAGAGAAGCCAATAACATCAACAGGATACCCTGATCCATATTTTTAATCATTTTCCTCAAAAGCCAATCCTCATGTTTC
>DATCTA010000010.1:0-4220 GCA_036568165.1 Sulfurovum sp. | reverse complement strand
CTATCAACCCGGTAAACGGACGATCATCCAAAGTGGTCCTGGGTGAACACGTATTGATGGATGGTGGTACAGGATGTGTCCATACTGCTCCTGGCCATGGTGAAGATGACTATAGAGTTGGTCTCAAATACGGTCTTGATGTGATCATGCCCGTTGATGAAGGCGGATGTTATGATGAGAGTGTAAAAGGACTGAATCTTCTTCCAAATCCGGATGAATTTGTGGGCATGCATATCTTTAAAGCCAATGAACCTATCTTGGAGATATTGGGTGATGCCTTGTTGAAACAGAGCAAGTTCGTGCACTCGTACCCACACTGCTGGAGAACGAAAAAGCCATTGATCTACAGAGCAACCAACCAATGGTTCATCTCTATTGATGATAAAGCGGAAGGTGCAAAAGATACGTTGAGAAACACAGCACTTAACGCTATCGAAAGTGTTGATTTCTATCCTAAATCATCCAAGAACCGTCTCAAGCCGATGATAGAGGGAAGACCTGACTGGTGTATTTCCCGTCAGCGTTCTTGGGGTGTGCCTATCGCGTTCTTTAGAAACAAAAGTACAAAAGAGGTGATCCTTGATGCGGATGTATTGGAGCACGTAGCGACACTTTTTGATGCACAGGGTGCAGATGCCTGGTATTCTATGAGCATTGAAGATCTTCTTCCTGCAGGTTCAGGCTATAACGCCGATGAGTTGGAAAAGATCGATGATATTCTGGATGTATGGTTTGATTCAGGTTCTACATGGAACTCGGTGATCAAAAGCGGAAACTATGACGCTGGTGAGTATCCAGCATCTCTTTACATTGAAGGAAGTGACCAGCATAGAGGATGGTTCCAGTCTTCATTGTTGCTTTCTGCTGCAGTAAATGAGGTTTCCCCGTATAAAACATTGATCACGCATGGATTTACGGTAGATGAAAAAGGCGAAAAGATGTCCAAGTCCAAGGGTAACGTTGTTGCACCGGACAAGGTGGTCAAAGAGTATGGTTCAGAGATCCTAAGATTGTGGGTTGCTCTGTCTGACTACCAGTCAGACCTGAAGATCTCGGATAATATCTTGAAACAGACAGCTGAGCAGTATAGAAAGATAAGAAATACGTTCAGATTTTTACTTGCGAACGTGGATGATCTTGATGCATATGTTGCCAATGATGCCTATGGTGAACTGGACAGATGGATACTTACTAAAGCTTCAAAGGTATTTAACTCGGTAAAAGCGAGTTTTGATGCTAATGATTTCCTTAGAGGATTTGCAACACTCAATCATTTCATTACCAATGAGCTTTCAGGTATCTATATGGATATTACCAAAGACAGACTCTACTGTGAAGATAAAAATGATCCTGTAAGAAGAGCAACACAGTCAGCTATGGCACATATTGCAAAGGCTATGCTGGGACTTGTAGCACCGGTATTGACCTACACAGCGGATGAGATACTGGAGTATGCACCGGCAATTTTCAAAGGGGATATGGAAAATGTATTTGATCTTGTCTATGTTGAAGTTCCGAAGGTTGAAGAAGGTTTTGATGACAAAATTCTTTTGGAAGCGAGAGAGAAGTTCTCCGAAGCGGTAGACAAACTCAAAAAAGAGAAATTGATGAAGTCTACACTTGAAGTTGAGATCGCAGGTGATATGAGTCAATTTGCAATCAATGATGCTAAAGACCTGGAAGACTGGTTTGTGGTTTCAGCGATGAGTGCAAGCAGCCAGGGGGAGCAGGTCGCTTCTTTTGAAGTGAACGGTTCAATCTATACAGTACACAAAGCATCGGCTTCAAAATGTCCAAGATGCTGGAGATTTACAAGCAGCAGTGATGAGTGTACTTGTGAGAGATGTTCAAAGGTAGTTGCCTAATGTTCGACATAACCCAGCCTATACAAATGGAAGTGATCATCGGTTCGATCGTTTTTATCTTTGGATTGGTTGGTATCGGCCTGGCAGCTGTTGCGTATTATAAAAACAAACTAGATATTAAATAAGGAAAAATGATTGATTACTTTAAAAGAAGCATTGACAAAAAGTAATGAAGAGATGGCAGCCTTAAGAGCAGAACTTGAAGTGAAAGCTAAAGAGTCTGGACTCAATGCCTATGTAGGTTTTGAGTCTTCGGGTGAGGGTGTGCCTATCTTGATCAAAGATAATATTCAAGTAAAAGGGTGGTCAGTCACTTCAGCTTCGAAGATACTTCAAGGGTATATCGCTCCCTATGAAGCAACGGCGATCACTAATCTGAAATCCAAAGGAATGATGGCATTTGGTAGAGCCAATATGGATGAGTTCGCGATGGGTTCGACCACTGAGAGCTCATATTACGGTCCGACAAAAAACCCACATGGAGTTAACAGGGTACCTGGCGGATCTTCAGGCGGGTCTGCTGCAGCAGTAGCCGGCGGCATTGCCATAGCAGCGCTTGGTTCGGATACAGGTGGTTCTATCAGACAGCCTGCAGCCTACTGCGGTGTAGTTGGAATGAAGCCTACCTATGGAAGAGTGAGCCGTTTTGGTTTGGCATCGTATGCTTCTTCTTTGGACCAGATAGGTCCTATTACTCAGAATGTTGAAGATGCAGCTATCTTGTATGATGCCATCAAAGGGCATGATGACAAAGATTCCACTTCAGCAGATTTTGAGATAGAAGATATCGCCAATAACATCAATCCAGATGTGAAACTGACGATCGCAGTGATAGACAACTATATCAGTGAAGCAGATGAAGATACGCAAAAAGCCTATGTGAAGACTGTCAAAGCACTTGAAGATGCAGGTCATACGATCATACATAAAAATATGCAAAACACAAAATATGATATCGCAACCTACTATATATTGGCCACTGCAGAAGCCGCGACGAACCTTGCGAGATATGATGGTGTGCGTTATGGAACCAGAGCAGAGTCTAAAAGTACCGAAGAGCTTTTCTATCATACACGGTCTGAGGGATTCGGTGAAGAGGTGAAAAGACGTATCCTGCTTGGAAACTTTGTACTCTCATCAGGGTATTATGATGCGTATTATGTCAAAGCGCAAAAAGTAAGACACCTTATCAGAGATGAGTTCAATGCCATTTTTGAAGAGGCTGATCTTATTTTGTCACCGGTTGCACCTTCTGTTGCTCCTAAGATAGGATCATCAGAAGATCCGCTTGAAATGTATAAGAGCGATATGTATACTATCGCGATCAACCTTGCAGGACTTCCAGCTATTTCACTGCCTGTTGCTAAAAATGATGAAGGTATGCCTATAGGTCTACAACTTATAGCCAAAGCATTTAATGAAAAAACGCTTTTTGACGGTGCTGCAAGCATGGAAAAAGCTGTAAACTATACTAAATAAACGAAGGAAATAACATGAGAATAAAGAAAAGAGCATTAACATTTGAAGACGTATTATTGGTACCGCAACATTCGATTGTACTTCCTAAAGAAGTAAGTATCAAAAGTCAGCTTACCAAAAGAGTATCATTAAATACACCTATCGTATCAGCAGCTATGGATACGGTAACTGAGTATAAAGCAGCGATCGCTATGGCTCACCTAGGTGGTATCGGGATTATCCATAAGAACATGGATATCGAAGCACAGGTAAGACAGGTAATTAAAGTGAAGAAGTCTGAGAGCGGTATCATCATCGATCCTATTTTTATCAGTCCTGATAAAACGGTTGCTGAAGCAGATGCATTAATGGGTGAATATAAGATATCTGGTGTTCCGGTTGTAGATGATGAGTTAAAACTTTTAGGGATTATCACGAACCGTGATATGCGTTTCATCACTGATATGAGTCTGCGTATTTCTGATGTGATGACCAAGGCACCTCTCGTTACTGCAAAAGTAGGTATCACATTGGATGAAGCGGCAAAAGTGCTTCAGCAGCACAAGGTAGAGAAACTTCCTATCGTAGATGAGAATAATGTACTACAAGGGCTTGTAACGATCAAAGATATCGAGAAAAAAGAGAGATTCCCAAATGCAAACAAAGATCAGCACGGACGTCTAAGAGTAGGTGCAGCGATCGGTGTAGGTCAGCTTGATCGTGCAACGGCACTGGTTGAAGCAGGTGTGGACGTGATCGTACTTGACTCTGCACATGGACACTCTCAAGGTATCATCGATACACTTAAACTTATTAAAAAGACACTTGATGTGGATGTGATCGCAGGAAATATAGCAACTGGAGCAGCTGCACAGGATCTTATAGATGCCGGTGCAG
>DATCTA010000009.1:0-2705 GCA_036568165.1 Sulfurovum sp. | reverse complement strand
GTCAAACACTGATGTTCTCTGCTACGATGCCAAACAGTATCAGAAAACTGGCAGAGGATATTCTCAAAGATCCTAAAACGGTTTCTATTACCAAAGCTGAAAGTACAAATACTGCTATTACACAACTCTATTATGTTGTACAGGAAAAAGAGAGAGATGATGCTCTTGTAAGACTCATCGATTATAAAAACCCTACAAAATGTATCGTTTTCTGTCGTATGAAAAAAGAGGTTGATAGACTTGTAGCACACTTGACTGCTCAGGGATTCAAGGTATCAGGACTTCATGGCGATATGGAACAAAAGCAAAGAGAGGTCACGATACGTGCGTTCAAACAAGGCGGTATTGATATCTTTGTTGCAACAGACGTTGCTGCACGTGGTCTGGACGTCAATGATGTTACACATGTATTTAACTATCACATTCCTTTTGATTCTGAGTCTTATGTACACCGTATCGGCCGTACCGGACGTGGAGGTAAAACGGGAGAAGCGATCACTTTGGTAAGCCCGAATGAGCTTCGTACCATTAAACGTATTGAAAAAGATGTCGGTACGAAAATGACCACACAAGTGATCCCTACACGTATGGAAGTACAGAATAACCGTGCAGATGCACTAATTGCTAAAATATCTGAAACGCAAGTCACTGAAAGTGCTGTAAACCTTGTTAAAACACTTCAGCATGATCTCGACATAGTAACTATCGCTCATCTCCTTGCTTCTTTGGTCCAGGAAGAAACTTTTGTGAAAGGAAAAGATCATATCGGTCTTGGTCTTGAAGAGATAGAACTTCTTATTGACAGAGCAATGCAAAACAGAGGTGGAGGCGGAGGCGGTCGTAACCGTGGAGGCCAACGTGGAAACAGAAGCGGTGGACGCAGCAGAAACAGCCGTAGCGGACGATCAAGCGGTAATAGAAGCGGCGGAAGACGTGACAGCCGTAATGGTGGTCAAGGCAGCAATAGAGGGTAAAACTACCCTCTTTATCAATGAAACTACCTAAGACAGTAATTTCATAACCTGACTCGTTCCTATTGAGACGATGGGTGCAAGAAAAAATAAAAATTAAAAAATTTTATAACTCAAAAGAGAGATTTGCAAAGACCCCTTCGACACTTTGTGCAGTTTTATAGTGGCTTTGGAGCATTCTTACCTTTGTGGTCTTCATATCACATATGGCTATGCGGAAACTCATCCCCATTTGTGGTTCAACGATACAGATGATCTTCCCTTCATGCTCACGTGTGGCATGGATGATACCCTTCAGGTTTGGGAAAAAGTATTTTGGATAGCTTAGCGGTGTGATCTCTACGATCTTGACTTGATTTTTATTGTCAATGGTATCTACTATAAGCTGTGCATCTTCCACGCTTTCAAACTGTACACACCAATCATCAAAAACCTTATTGAAATGCTTTAGATCTTCATCTAAAAAACCTCCGGCAAGTGATTGTAAAGCAAAAATACCCATTCATTTTATCCTATTTTATCAAGGTGGAATTTTAACACAATAAGCCGGAGAATGTAAACAGACCAGAGGATTGAATGAATGTTTTTTTCACTTCTCACGCGTCATGTCTTTGACCCAGTCTACATCAATCGGCGTGGACCACTTTGCCTCAAAATAAAATAAATTTCAATTTTTATTCTATAAATAATTCAATATAACACTATCGCAGCTATGATATAATAGATTATATTTAATATAAGGATGGGACATGAATACAATCAAATACAAAGTACTATTACTTGCTTTGCTCGTAGGACTTTCTACATTTACCATGGCTAAATCTTCAGCCAAAGAACTTGACCATGATGCCAATATGGCTATCAATAAGTTCATCGATGAGACACCGGGAGGAGATCCTTTTTTGGTAAAAGCAAAAGCATTTCTTGTTTTCCCTGACATAAAAGAAGGTGGATTCTTTGTTGGTGGTAAATATGGTGAAGGTGTTTTAAGACATAAACGTAAAACACTGGGCTACTATGAGATCATGACTGCATCTGTCGGCTTTCAGATGGGGATACAAGAATACTCTTTGATCATTGCATTTACAACTGATGCCGCACTGGAAAAATTTCTTAGTGAAGGCGATGAATGGGAAACAGACGTTGATGGTAAAATAGTCGCAGCTGAGTGGAACTCAAAAGAAGAACTTGACGATGTTGAGTTCGAAGATGATATGGTGGCATTTGTTTTTGATTCTAAAGGTTTTATGGGAAGCTTCACGATGGAAGGAACAAAATTTAGAAAAATTAATCGTTAGATAACTTTATCCTCATGCATTTGTTAGAATATTATGAGTAAAGACATGCACTTCTCTTATTTAAATTATTTTTACAATTCTTACATATGATATTTATCCTTCTTTATTAAATAATAACAAAATTATTATTAAATGATAATTTTTATTATTTACATATAAGATTAATTGGTATATACTAGCTTATCTAATTTATAAGGAGTAAATATGAAATTATCTAAAATCATTGCTGCATCTATTGTGGCATCATCAGTATTATTTGCCGGTTCATTAGCAGATAAAGCAAAATCAATGGGGCTTCAAGCGATCCCTGCAGATAAAAATGAACTATTAAAATTGACTGATCCTAATGGAACTATCACAGCTCAAAAAGTAGAACTAGGTAAAAAACTTTATTTCGAACCTAGACTTTCAAAAAGTGGTATCATTTCATGTAATA
>DATCTA010000008.1:0-5679 GCA_036568165.1 Sulfurovum sp. | reverse complement strand
TAAAACAAGGAGTTTTCGGCGGCTTGGCCATGGCTTTTAGTTCATTGATGGCAGCTGTATGGTCCTGCGCATTGAAAAGGTTGTTCTCATATTCACAATCAAACAGACCGGAATGTGCGGAGGTCAATGCCTGAAGTATCTCCTCAGCATACTCTGAACCTTCTGTGATCATTTTGTGTGCCAAAACAAGAACAGCATCACCGATATATTCACGATCGAACTTTTCTGTCTCTGAAGCATAATGCAACGCGTAAAGTGTCTTATAGTGTTTGAGATCCGCTTCTGATGCATATGGAGCCAATAGCTCAAAACTTTGCATAAAGTCACTGTCATTGATCTTCAACCCGTCATTTGAGCGATAAGAGTTTACAGGATCGATCTGCATTACTGTACCGAATCTCTCCACTAAAGAAGTAACAGATTGCTTCGCCTCAACGACCAAGCCATTGATCTTCATCACAAGCTTCTGTTTTGGATAACTGAAGTTTTCATTTTCTTCTTCTATCTTAGCAAGAAGATCTTTTGCTGTTGCATCATCATCAACATTGATACTGAAATTCTTATAATATGGCAGATAGTCAGTTTTGGCATTGAAAAAGAATGCTCTGATTTCAAGTTTTTGTGACATATTGAGTTCCTTTATAATGATTGATTAAGTATATCTTATGCTACTGTGAGTAGGTATATATGATTCTTACTAAAGCAAAAACACTTTAACTATGTTACAATTCTACCAATTGTAAATAAGAAATTCTATTCAGGATGATGATATTGGCTAATCAAGATAAAGAACAGTACCTCATAAACAGACTTAATTCCAAATATATCGGTGATGATGCTGCCGTCATAGGGAATACACTTTACAGCATGGATGCTTTTTTCGAAGATGTACATTTCAAACGTACATGGATGAGCCTGGCTCAGATAGGACGAAAGGCTATGCTTATAAACATCTCGGATGCCATCGCCATGAATGCACAGCCAAAATATGCACTTATAACCGTTTCCATACCCCAGGAGATGACAGAAGCTCAGATAGATGAATTGACACAAAGTATGGAAGATACAGCTAAGGAGTTTGGTTGCGAGATCATTGGCGGTGATACGATAGGAGGAGACAAACTCCATCTTTCCATCACGATCGTCTCTGAAAGCGACAGACCTCTTTTACGTACAGGATTACAAAAGGGTGATCTTTTGGCATATACTGGAACACTTGGTCAAAGCAAAAGAGACCTTGATGCACTTTTCAGAGGGGAGAATATACCTGATGATTCACGCTTCTTGGATCCTATATTAAGAGTAGAGTTTATAAGTAAGGCTCGGGCTCTTTTACGTACGGGTATGGATATCTCCGACGGGCTTTATTGTGATACCAACAAGATGTTAGATATTAATAAATATGGATTTGATCTATTCGGTGATATCAGCGATGAAATAGGCTACAGCGGAGAAGAGTATGAAATGTTGGTGAGCTTTCCACCAGAGCATTACAGTGATGTGATGAAGATAGCAGAAGAGACCAATACAGCATTAACGGTCTATGCCAAAGTAACCAATAATAATGACAGGTTTCCGTGTAAGAGCCATCATTTCAAATCATAGAAATAAGGCTAATTCTTCCATTTTGACCTTATCTTTCGTCTCAAAGCTTCCTGCACTTCATTGAGCAGTGCTCTAGCTTCATCTCCATAGACAAAGGTACCCTTGTACTCTTTTTCAACAGATCTCACATATTTCTGAAAAGCTTCTTTTTCACTGTCTGCTTGAGGTGGAATGAAGAGAAATTTCATGGCACTCTCCTTATCATAGCTTCTTCTGGCTGTTTCAATATACAGTTTACTTGATTTAAGTACCACGGTATGATCAGGAAGGATTTCATAGTACTGTATCCTCGCTCCATAGGGACTATCATACACTTTTCCTTTTCGATCCCAAAAACTGTACAGTGTGATGTTTGTACCGTTGATCTCATAAGTTCCACTCTGAATGCTTTTATCTGCACATGTTCCTGTGGCATCCTCCAAGATCAAACTTAAAATGAAAGTAAGATCGTTATTGCGTTCTTCTTTGTAGAACTTTACTACTTCACCTTTAGAGTCATAGATCCTATAGCTTTCTGTAACGATGGAAAAATCTTGATTTCCTATGGTTATATGTTCTAGATCGGCAGAAGAGAAAAGGGTACTCAACGCAAAAAGTGTAAGCCATATGATTCTCATAAGATAGGCTCCGATACATTTCTACTAGCCAGTGAAATAGGGTAATCCCGCTTCAGTGCGACAGACTCGGCTTGTTTACTTAATACCTCATTATTCAAACCTCTCATGTATGGAAAATCACGTTTCCCTATGATAGTGTCATCTATATAGCCTAATTTAACAAACTGCTTGGCAATGGCATCTATCATATCCAACACGGAAGACACTTTAACTATCTCACATCTAGCGTAACGTTCACGAGGGAAAGAGACCTCTGCTACACGCAAAGTAGGATCATCTCCAGGGATCTGCTGCGCACCAAAGAGGGGTTTACTTCCTACTTTTGCTGTGGAAAAGGATGGTATATACTGAGAGAGATGTTCTATAGCGGCGTTCGTGCGCTGTACTGTCTCCTCTTGTGTCCAGGATTTTTCTATCTTATCTATGAAATCTTGCCCCAACTGAGGTTGGCAGCTTACGAGAGAGTTGGCAGCTAAACCATCTTCATAGAGTGTGATATCTTTAGTCATACCATGCAATTGAAAATATCCGCCAGGGTAAGGTGTAAACTGGCCCATACCTCTAGGCGTACCACGCTCTCCATGGAAAATCACTTCAGGGAAATGTGTCTCTTCTGATCCTTCCCAATATGTCACATAAGCTGCTTTAAACTCTACCATGGATTTACAAGGAGCACCTAACAGATCATCTATTTTACCTGTTCTAAATCCTGCAGCATTGATAAGATAATCAAAAGATTCTGTATGGCTGATATCATCCTTGACATAACTTATATCCCACCCTTCAGTTTCAACGTTTTGCTGTACATTATAGACTACACTCTCTATCTGTAGTGTAGCAGTGTCCAATGACTCAAGTATTATTTGAACACCCGCAGCCAGTCTAAAGAGGTTTAGTCCATATTCTTGAACCAATATAAGAGGAAATTGTACTTTATCCATATCAATGTATTTAGCTACAGGTATCATCCATTCATCGGATGTTTTTGGATATTGTACTATCTCCATATCTCTTAATTTTTCTACATCTTCTCTAGTATAGACCTGAAAATAGTTCTCCGGTTTTCCAAGTACTTGATTTTTTTCATCCTTGGCAATATGGGCTTTATATTCATTTGTTAGCAATTTGAGACGCGGCAATAATGCCTCGGGTGTTGAACTATCTGTAGTGGGTAATGCGATTACCGTAGGCCTATAATCCACAACAAAAGGATAAAAGCGTAGAAAGTCTATAGATTGTTTAAGTAATGCAATACACTGTTCATCCGAAATTTCACGATAGAGATTACCCCCGGCATGCAAATGACACCATGGAGGACCACTGATCAGACTAGAATCTTTTTCAAAGAGCGTTACATCTAAACCTAATTGACCAAAATAGAGTGCTGAACTTGCTCCTGCAACACCACCACCCACAACGGCTATTTTAGGTTTTCTTTTATTTTTATTCAACTTCATTTTCTTTAAGATCAAAAGATTGTACTATCTGGGCAAAATCATCTACAATTACATTAGGTTCATACACAGAGATCTCTTCACCATAATTATATCCATAGGTGACACCGACACTCTGCATACCGGCTTCCTTTGCAGCCAAAAGATCATTTCTGGAGTCACCCACCATGACACACTGTCCTACACTGAGATTTAATCTTTCGCATGCATGTAGAAGTGGCAGTGGATCTGGTTTCTTTTTATCTAAACTGTCACCACCTAACCAAAATTCAAAGAGAGATTCTAGCTCCAAACCTTTTAAGATTGGCGCTACAAAATCATATGGTTTATTGGTCACAATGACCAGTCTATAGCCTAAAGCTTTTAATCTATGCAGCGTATTTGATACATTAGGATAGGGCCTTGTCTCTGTGCATAGGTTTTTTCCATAAAATCTCAAAAAGATCTCTAATGCCTTATTAAACAAAACAGGATCCAATGATTCATCTATCTGTGTCTGTCCTGACAAGGCACGTTTTACAAGTACCTGTGCACCATTGCCGACCCAGTACCTGATAGTATCTTCACTGAATGTTTCACGATCCAATTCTTGAAGCATCTGGTTTACAGCTGTAGCCAGATCCGGTACACTGTCTATAAGCGTACCATCCAAATCAAATAAAATAGCCTCTTTATGAGCGAATTTCAATTTCAAACCTTTAATTCTTTTTCTATACTTATTTATCTTATTCTGTGTGATTATACATTTTTTATCTAAAATGACATTATTTATTTTTTAAATAGTATTGGAAATCCTTCCAGAGAAAGATCATGACTAAAAAATATAGCTGCATCAACAGTGCCAAATTCCACTCTGCAATATTTTCACTCTCATCCGTTTTGATATGCATTATTTCCATGACTCCGCTGATGATGCCAATAAGCAACATAAGTATGATAATGAAGAATTGAAAGTGTAATAATTTCGGGTTAATAATACCTTTCGATAGAGAGGGCAAGATACGGTAATGTTCTCTCAACAGCAGTATTTGGGCCAAAGGAATACACATGAAGTAGATCAGTATACCAAATTGACGCATAAAGCGATTGAACTCTCCGGTTGTACCCAGAAAATCAACGTAGATGATCAAAGAGAGTGCTCCAGCTATCCCCAACCATAAAATCATACTATCTATAACCGTGCGCCGTTGATAAAGAGAACGCAGCCATTGACGTACATAGATCCAAAACCATATCAACAATACACCGTATGCGATCATTGTCGCACGGAAGATAAAGAGTGAACTGCCGTTTCGTGCAGATTTACTGATGCTTGCACTGCCGTCTATATAAGGTATATGCCATGATATATACCCTTCATAGGCACTTACAAGATAGACAATATTTGTAATGATAAAAGGCAATATCGTTATGAGTATTGCCAGTGTTCTAGGCTGCATTTTGTTCACCATATAAGTAATTGACTTAAAGTATACAAAAAATGTTTTTTCAATACAAGACAGGGTAATACTTTTTAGACTTCTTTGAAAGCAACATCACTTTTGAAATGATATACCTTAATGACCTTTCAGTTGATCCTCTACTCCATAAATAGGGTGGATTCTTCCTCCATAGCCTAAACAGCTATTTTCAGGGAAGCATTATTGCCGTGGATCCCACGGTCAAGAATGTTTTTGGCTCCGTTAACATCTGCGTTATCGGAGTGTCCGCAAGAGATACATTCAAACTTGCTTTGAGACTTTCTGCTGTTTTTATCAACATGACCACATTCATTACATGTTTGAGAGGTATGCTTGGGATCAACCTTGATGAGCTGTCCTCCCCTCTCATGCAATTTATATTCAAGCAAATTAAAGAACATCCCCCAACTCTGTTGAGTAATTGACCTGTTGAGCCCTGTTTTTTGTTTTACCTGTTTGCCTGGTGTTTCTTTAGTGCCTTTTGCACTTTTGGTCATGTTTTTGATTCTTAAATCCTCTACCACTACAATGCCTTGGTTTTCA
>DATCTA010000007.1:0-2658 GCA_036568165.1 Sulfurovum sp. | reverse complement strand
GAGAACTTTTTATAAACATACAAAAGCTTTTACTATGATTGAACTCGTCTTCGTTATTGTAGTACTTGGTATACTAGCTGCTTTAGCACTACCTAGAATGGAGCGCGACTTGAGACAAGAGGCAGCAGATAATGTACTCTCAGCAATACGTCATACACAACATTTAGCTCTTAATGACAATAAAACTGATCCTTTTGATGCAAATTGGCAACATGAGTTATGGCAAATCCAATTTGATACAACTACATCTACCGGTTATCTATTTTATGTTATAGGGTCAGATACAGATCATAGTGATACAACCTCTGCATACCCTTCAAAAGAAGAAACAGCCATTGATCCTGATAATGGTAAATATATGTACCATATAAATACTGATGCTGAACTTCAAGATGGAGAAAGTCCAAATATACTTCTTGGAAGGAAATACGGTGTCTCTAGTGTAAACCCAACTGGCGGATGCACAACTCAAGGGCTTGCTTTTGATCAACTTGGCAGGCCTCATAATAATGTAGGTAATGCAGGCAATAACTATGCAACATATATGACCTCAGATTGTAACTTAACTTTTACTTTTACAAACAATGTAGCTTTACCTTTTTCTATCATTATCAATAAAGAAACTGGACATGCTTATATTGATGGACAAGAGGACTCGTAATCTCTTTTCTATTTACCTTCCATTAAGTATCTTAAGTTAGAATTAAGTATGGATATAGCGATATATCTATACTTTATAACGAAGGATACATTATGAATAAAAGTATTACGGGAAGACACTTCGAACTCACTGAACCAATAAAAAATTATGCCGATACATTGATAGACGGCCTAGAAAAATATCATTTGGACATTATTTCAGCAAATACGGTCATCTCAGCCAATGAGAAACATGGGAAAAAAGGTTTTGTCACAGAGTTCATCATCAATCTTAAAGACAAAAATACTATCGTAATTACCCAAGTAGATAAAGATGTATATGCCGCTATGGATCTTGCGATCGAAAGAGTAAAAAAATCACTCAGAAGACACTCTGACAAAATAAAAGATCATAAAATTATGAGTTTTAGAGATCTTGGGGCAGAAGCTGAAGCTGTGAGCGAATTGACCACACAAGATGTAGAGATAGTTCCAATGGACCTTGAATTACACAAGCCATTGGATTTTGATGAAGCTATAGAGGCATTACAGGCTGAGAAAAAGAGACAATTCATTGTGTTTAATGACAATGAAGGACTCATGCGCGTTATGTATAAAAGAGCAGACGGTAAATTCGGACTTTACTAACAGGACGGCAAATGGGCAAAGCCCATCTTGCCTACTTCAACATTTAAATTACAAAACACATTTCATTTAAAATTATCTATTTATATCCACACTTTTCAACCTGTTTTTAGCCCTTGCAATGATCGCTTCATCTTCAGCCATATCGAGCCATTTGAACCGCTGACCGCTTTGTATCGTACCATCAAGTATATCTCCGCTGTCTCTGAACTTCAGATCAAGTTTTGCTATATCAAAACCATTGTTGGTTCGAGTGAACTGCTCAAGCCTGAAATTGTCTGCAGTGTTAGAGTAGAGATAACACCAGCTCTTTAACCCGTTACGGCCTACCCTGCCTCTGAGTTGATGAAGTGTGGCAAGGCCAAGACGTTCTGCTCCAACTATCACTATCAGTGTGAGCCTTGGCAATGATATACCCACTTCAACAACGGTTGTCGCTAAAAGTATATCTCCTTTCTCTCTAAACTCCAGGAGAACCTCTTCTTTTTCCTTGTCTTTGCCATGTGTGACATAGACATTGTCAAACTTCTCTTCCCAGAATCCTCTGCTCTCCTCTAAAGACTGATAAGGCACTTCGCTGCTCTGTTCTACCAATGGGTAGATGATAAGTACTTGGTGCTGTTGGGCTATCTCCTCTTTGATATGCGTAAGCAGCGCAGGAAAATCCTTTTTACTGATGGTCTGTGTCAATACTTCACGTTCAAAAGGTGTTGTGGTGATGAGACTGACATCAAGAAGTTCAGACTCCATCATAGCCTGTGTTCTCGGTATAGGTGTAGCAGAGAACTGGATAAAATGTGGTCTTTTCTGCCCCTCGCTCACCAAAGCTTCCAGGCTCTGCCTCTGCTTGGTACCAAATCGGTGCTGTTCATCAACCATCACCAAAGAAGCCTGAGGGAGATCCTCTTTAAAAAGAAGTGCATGTGTACCGATGATGAAATCTGCTTCTTTGTAGTCACCCTCATCTTTGCCTTGCATCACCAAAGCCACCTTAACACTTTTGGGTAAATGTTTACACGCCTCTTCATAAAGCTGCAATGCCAGCAAAGAAGTAGGTGCCATCAACACACTTTTATGAGGCAAGGCCATCATCACTGAAGCAAGTATCACCATGGTTTTACCTGAACCCACATCTCCGACCACCATTCTCTTGGCTGCTTTATCTTCTCTGGCAAGATCTACACGTATCTGCGAAATAACTTCCTGCTGCTCATTGGTAAGTGTAAAGGGCAAGTTTTCTACAAAAGGCTCAATATCTCCATTTAATGCTCTATGTGCAGGAAAATCTATCTTTTTTCCTCTCAGTTTTTTCAAATGATTATAGGCTTCAACAAATTTTAGTACTGCTACAAAGTCAGGTTTCAACTTCGTACC
>DATCTA010000006.1:0-14535 GCA_036568165.1 Sulfurovum sp. | reverse complement strand
AACCCTTACTAGATTAGAATCACTATTATTTCAGCGCTTTGAAGAGGGATTTCTCTCTTTGCGTGATCTTCCTCAGCCTTCACAATTCAAAGATATGGAGAGGGCAACACAGCGTATTGTCTCTGCTATACAAAATAAAGAGAATATAACTATTATTGGTGATTATGACGTGGATGGTGTGACATCCACAACACTCATGAAACTTTTTTTTGATGAGATCGAATATCCTGTTAAGTGGATAATTCCCAACCGTTTTAAAGACGGCTACGGCCTTTCATCAAATATTATACCTCGTATTATAAATACTGATCTTGCCATTACAGTGGATAATGGTATTTCTGCAGTACATGCTGCCAAGCTATGTAAGGAAGAAGGCATAGATCTCATTATTACTGATCATCATCTTTTACCTCCTGAGATACCAGATGCATATGCGATCATCAATCAAAAACAAGAATCCTGTACATTTCCATATGATGATGTCTGTGGGGCACAAATTGCCTGGTATCTTATCGCCTCGCTCAAAAATAGCTTGAATGTAAAGATAGACTTGATGGAATATATGGCATTGGTATCGATAGCCATCATTGCTGATATGATGCCTTTGCAGCACATTAACAGAACAATGGTCATTGCAGGAATTCAGGCACTCAATAAGAGTCAAAGACCTGCAGTAAAAGCTTATATGGAGCATTTTGAGAAAAAAGAGTTGAGCTTTGATGATATAGGATTTTTTTTAGCGCCTTTGCTCAACAGTGCAGGGCGTATGGATGATGCTACCTATGCAGTAGAGTTTCTCACATCCACAAATATCTATGATGCGAGGGTGAGACTTGAGAGGCTTCTAGAGTTCAATACCCTTAGAAAAGCCACAGAACATGAGATCACTCAAAAAGCAATGCTTCAGGTTAATCATGAAGATGAAGTGATCATTGTTACAGGTGAGGAGTGGCATGAAGGTGTAGTAGGGATCGTAGCAGCAAGAGTGGCACGTGCATGTGAAAAACCTTGTATCATACTCACAAAGAATAAAGATGGTCTGCTTAAAGGAAGTGGTCGAAGTTATGGTGAATGTGATCTTTTCTCTATTGTAGATAAGACAAGGGACTATTTAGAAAAGTTTGGCGGACATCAGGCAGCTATCGGTCTCTCTTTGAAAGAAGAGAATCTAGAGGCATTCAGAGATCAAGTACAGCAGAACTTTAAAGAAGGTACCTATGTACAGGATCTTTCCGACACAGATATTTTAGGAGGGTTACATTTCTCCACGATCTCTTATGATCTGGTTTCTATTGTAAAAAAATTCGAACCTTATGGTGAGGGGAATTGTGCTCCAAAGTTCATCAGTACGGATGTAGAGATCCTTCAAGCGGACACCATGGGGAAAGAGGGTGAACATCTGCGTTTTTCTTTTGTACAGGATGGTATTATCATGCCAGGGGTGAAATTTAAGACCAAAGAGAGTTTTGAAGTGGGCTCCAAAGTAAGTATTGTTTATACGGTGAATGAAAACCGCTTTAGAGGCAATGTAACGTTACAGTTACTGGTTGATAAAATTGTTAGTTGATGTTCTATATTGAATAGAATAGCGAAAAATAAAAAACGTTAAAACAGACTGGACGAGTGTTGTATTCAAAAAAGGAGATTACAATAAAAAAATTGTAATTTATCTGTTTTAACGTCCATAGCATTAATCCTTAATCTATGGATAAGTATAGTATAACCTTTGCATATGAACTCATAC
The DNA here is from genome assembly GCA_036568165.1 of Sulfurovum sp. GTDB lineage: Bacteria > Campylobacterota > Campylobacteria > Campylobacterales > Sulfurovaceae > Sulfurovum. The sequence continues at coordinate 12,791 of DATCTA010000006.1, read as the reverse complement.
AGATATTTTTGTATAATTTTTAATCAATTAATGATGAAATATAAGTATGTGAAAAAGATAAGGTCAATTTTAAAAGTATTTATAGTGTTTCAATTGAAATAAAATTTAGATGAACCTGGGCATTTGCCCAGGTTTGAAGTGAAAAAGCTAGAGAGATTAAATTGGTAAAACTCTAATATTTTCGTCCACTTTTTCTTTTAGAATATTTTCAATCGCAAAAAGCGTACCTGTACTTGAACTTGCACAACCAGAACATGCACCTAGATAACGGATGTAAATGTCAAAATGTGCACCATTTTCTTTGATGTCAAGAATTTCCATATCTCCGCCATCCATAACAAGCATCTGTCTGATGTTCTCATCAACGACTTTATCTACTGCCTTGATACGTTGTACGATAGTCATTTGGGCAAAATCAACTTTAGAACCGCTTTCATTTCCAAGTGTTGCTCCAGCAGCCATTTTTTCTTTCTCATACTCTTCTAACAAGTCTACAAGATAGATATCTTTCTCTTCATGTCCGCCAGGTTTGATACATGATTTACAGAATGCACCTGCTTTTGTGTAGTCTGTTATCTCTTCTATCGTTTTAAGGTCATTTAGACGGATCACCTCTCTAAGTGTAGAGAGTGAAATACGTGCACATTCACATACGATCACTTCTTCTTCAAAGCTGTCTATATCAACACCTTTGTACTGTGCAGCAGCCTTTTTGATAACATCATATGCCATAACGGAACAGTGCATTTTTTGTGGTGGTACTGCTGGAGTATCCGGCTCATCACGCATTGCTTTTTCAACATCGATATTGGTGATCTTTACCGCTTCATCAACTGTTTTACCTTTACAGAGTTCAGCCATAGTATCAGAAGAGGCAATGGCTGTACCACAACCAAAACTTTTAAACTTCGACTCTTTAATAATGTCTGTTTCAGGATCAACTGCCCAGTAAAGTCTTACAGCATCTCCACAACTCTCTGCCCCGAAGTCCGCTACGATGAGTCTAGCACCCATCTCTTTAGCTTGTTCTTCTGTGATCTCACCCATATTTTGCGGGTTATTCATTAAATCTGTTACTTTATTACTGTACTCATCCCAGATGGTACCGCCTACTAAACTATCTATACCCATGATATATCCTTTCTTATTTTTTATCTATTAATGGTGATGAGAGTCTAATCCACTCTTATGACCTGCTGGTGCATACGCATATGAACTTGAGATACCTCTAAGTCTTAATACGGCTGCTTTAACTACTTTAAGTGTGTAGTCTAACTCATCCTTTGTCGTATAACGGCTCAGTGAAAAACGGATAGCAGTATGTGCCAGATCTTCTGCTGCACCTATAGCTTCCATCACTGAGTTTGCCTCGAGGTCTTCACTTGCACAAGCAGATCCGGTACTTGCACCGATACCTGCACGGCTAAGATCCCATAGCATCGATTCACCTTCGATACCTCTGAATGAGATAAGGATGGTGTTTGGTGTTCTTTTTTCTCTTGGCGTTACAACGAATGTATCTTCGATCTTGAGGAGTTCATCTTCAAAATTATCTCTTAACTTTTTGATCTCTGTCATTTCAAACTCAAGAGCATCCATTGCCTGTTCCATTGCCTTACCCATACCTACGATCCCTGGCACATTGAGAGTACCTGAACGGTAACCGCCCATTTGTGCTCCACCATGAAGTAGTGGCATAAGCTCTTTGCCTTTTTTCATATATAAGCCACCTACACCTTTAGGTCCATGGAACTTATGTGCAGAGAAGGTAAGATAATCTACATTGAACGACTGTACATCCACAGGTATTTTACCTATGGCTTGTACCGCATCTGTATGGAAAGGCACGTTGTGCTCTTTACAAATTTCACCTATCTCTTCTACAGGAAAGATCGCACCAGTTTCATTGTTCGCCCACATAACAGATACAAGGGCCGTCTTGTCAGTGATACTGTCTCTTACGGTCTGTGCATCAATAAGTCCTTCACTGTTGATAGGAAGGTAAGTGACCTTACATCCCATATTTTCTATGAATTTTGCAGTTGCGATCACAGAAGGGTGTTCTACTTCAGAAACAATGATATGGTTCTTTTTACCTGTAAGGATCTGATCAAAGTAGATACTTTTAAGTACCCAGTTATTGCTCTCTGTTGCACATGATGTAATAACAACAGAATCTTCTCTAGGTGCATTAATTCCCTTATATATCCTTTCCATACCCGCTTTGATACCAGGATGTGTATCACTGGCAAATATATGTAACGAGTTTGGATTACCATATTTTTGTACAAAATATGGTTCCATCTCTGCGAAGACCTGAGGGTCAACGATAGTTGTTGCATTATTGTCTAAATAGACCTTCATTAGTTTTCTCCTTTGAATAGAACAAAATTCCAATCAATTTTATTTGTTTTCTAAAGTATAACGATACTCATTTTAATTAAGACAAATTTTGTCCTAATTAGTTTTATGCATATTACGCAGTTATTCTTAAAATAAGATAAAATTTTAACTTAAAGAGGACAATTATACTCCTATTTAGATTATTTTTTACTTGATGAGTATTGTATATAAGAATTATAATGAAAAATTTTATTTATATAGCCATTGCAGAAGCAGTGGAATCAAAACGGAATTTTCCGTTTTGAATTAGAAATTGGAAGGAGCAGGGGTATTGATAAGATTATAAAATTCGTTTCTGGTACGTTCATCTTTTTTAAAAAGACCGCGAAGTGCAGAACTAACCGTAGTTGAGTTTATCTTTTGCACACCTCTCATCTCCATACACATATGGCGCGCGTGTACTACTACGGCAACACCTTTTGGCTTGATCGTTTGCAAAATGGCATCTGCGATCTGCTCGGTCATCTGCTCTTGTATTTGTAGTCTTCTTGCATACACATCGACGATACGAGGGATCTTGGACAAGCCTACGACTTTTCCATCAGGTATATATGCCACATGGGCACGTCCTATGATAGGCAGCATATGGTGTTCGCACATAGAGTAGAACTCGATATCACGCACCAGGACCATTTCATCATTACTTGTACTGAAGAGTGCCTGATTGAGTATCTCTTTAGGATCCTGCTGATACCCTTCAGTAAGAAATTGCAGTGCTTTGGCTACACGATTGGGTGTTTTAAGTAGCCCTTCACGTTTAGGATCCTCTCCCAAAAGTTCCAGGACTTTGGTAATCGCCTGTTCAAATTCTTCTTCTTTATTCATCATAATGCCTAATAGATATTTTTCACATTGTAGCCTAACTCTATTAAATTCATACGGGTTATAGATCTATTTTACTGAGCAAGTGAACTATTTTTTCATCGACTTTTGAAATAGCGAGTCTTTTAATCTGCGCTTTACTGAAGTAATCTGTCTGTTCAGGGCTGCTCTCATGATAGAGATATACCTTGCATTTGAGTTTGAAGTGCGTATAGGCGTGTGTGACCTCTCCGATGTACTCAGAGGCACAAGGAGGAACCTCTATAGGTTCAAACCCCCAAAGTCCGTGAAGGAACTTTCCTGTTCTTTGCGTCAGGGCCAATTTATGATCATAGAGATGAACAAGTACGTTCTCCTCTCTGGTAGGTACTACCCTTGTCTTTTTTGTTGGATATCTTAAAGGATCTGCCTGTCCCTTGCAGATATCATTGAGCGGACAGACCTCGCATTTGGGATTTTTTGGCAGACAGATCGTTGCCCCGATATCCATCATTGCCTGGTTGTAGTCAAATGGATTCTTACAGTCAAGCAGATCATAGGCAAGCTCCCAAAGTTTTTTGTCATGGGGTATTTTGATCTCATGCAAACGGCAGAGAATGCGTTTGACATTGGCTTCCATAACGGGAACGGGTTGTTTGAAGGCAAAGGCGGCAATGGCATGTGCCGTGTTCTTCCCTATGCCAGGCAGTTTTATCAGTTCATCTATCTTATCAGGCAGTTTTTCTACAAGTGAAGCGGTTTTGTGTAGATTCTTGGCACGATTATAGTATCCAAGCCCCTCCCACATCTTCAATACATCATCAAGAGGGGCTTCTCCCAAGTGCTTGAGTGAAGGAAAACGTTCAATGAACGGTATATAGTAGCGTTCCAATACGGTTTTGACCTGTGTTTGTTGAAGCATGACCTCTGAGAGGTAGATATAGTATGATTCATCTGTATTCCGCCACGGAAGGTCGACTCTTCCGTTTGCCTGATACCAATGGTGTATATTTTGATGGGTCTTCGTCTTCATGATGCGATTATAGCATGTGTTGCTTTGTGTGTTTGGCATGTGGCAGATGTGGATTTGACAGAACATAAACAAAAAAGACTTGAATTAAAAGAGGCGATAAATTATTTTTAACATAGAAGTGACACAAAACAGAATTTATAGAAGAAACCATAACATTATCATCCAGTTCATTTGATGCTTAAACACATATTAATGCAATATACATTATGATAGGAATTACTATTTAACAATATAAGGAAAGAATATGAAATTACATAAAGTTATACTGGCATTTATGTTGTCTTTAGGTCTTGCACAGGCTGAAGCAAAATTAACAGCAGAACTTTGGGGAAATGAAGGTAACCAGGCAGCTCAAATTGATGCGATGATCAGTAAAATAGACACGATCGGTTATTCTATTGTACAAGCGAATAAAGATATTCAGGTACATTACCAAAATATGTTCAAAGAGACTACCTTAGAGACGATCTCTTTTTACGGTCTTGTAAACAAAGAGGCATTGAGACCGCTTTTACTTAAAAACCCGGATTTTGGTGCCTACGCTCCTTTCAATTTCTTTGGTTTCAAAATACTTGACAAAGCAAAAGATGACAATACTTGGTATGGACACCTTGCTCCAAATACTATGCTGGATATCATCGGGGAACAAGATCCTGATGCAAGAAAAGCATTTACTGATATGATAGGCTCTTTTGATGCATTGGTAGAAAAAGAGATGAAGCCGACTAAAACAAAAAGATTCGAACACACCAAGCCATTACCGAAAAACGGTTTGACAAGAATGGTGAAAAAGTTTGAAGCAACAGATGACATAGAAACATTTGTTGAAGATTTTGTGATGGATCATGATGGACGTTTCTCTAAGCATAACTTCATCATCGCTGGATTCATTGATTTTAAATTCGAGTATGCCGATATGGATCTGGAGTTTGACAAATATGATGCTTACTGGGTTTCTATGCTTTGCCACTTTGAGTTCTCTAACTCTATCTTCAACAGAGGTATACCGCAAGCGGGAATGTTCGCACCTTGTTCAGTGTACTTCTACATTCCTAAAGGAACCAATGAACTTCATGTAGGATACGCAAGTGTGGATAATTGGATCAATGCATTGGAGTTTACGGATGAAAAACGTATCGAATACATGAGAGCGATCGATGCTGAGGTTGTTGAGACGTTTAAAGAGATGGGCTTTGAAGTTGTCACACTAGGTAAAGACTAGTCACGCAATTTAAAACAAAACATATTAAAAAAAAGGAAGATAGATGAAATGGTTTAAAATAACATTGGCGTTCTTTTTGGCATTGGTCACTGCACAAGCTGCAGGTACTAAATTGGAGATCGGTGCGCCGGCACCTGAAAAGCTTAGTACATATTATGCAGCCAAAGCACAGGACGCAAAGAGTGTAGCATCAAAATTAAAAGCAAACGGTTTTACCATTTTGGCTACAACAGCACCGATCAAAGGTGCTACAGTAATTACTATCACAAATAAAGAGTTGACAGCAACAAACTCTTGGCTGGCTACACTTAACGTACTTGTAAATGAAAAAGAAGTACGTGTACAAAATCCATCATATTTTGGAGCGGCATATCTTGGAGATAAGTTCAAATATGGTCAGTTTGCTGCAACATTGAAGTCACTTGAAAAAGCACTTGGTGAACTTTATACAGTTGCAGATGAATTTAAACTTGCAAAACTTGCAAAATACCAATTCATGATGGGTATGCCTTATGTGGATGAGACGATAGATGTAGGTGAGGGTGCAGATCTGGAAAGCAAGCTCAAAGACAATAAATATGTTGCTTACAGCCTTAAACTTCCAAATGGTGCAGTGCTTGTAGGGCACAGTTTGAGAGGCAGAACAAATAACTTCCTTCTTAAGATCGATGCTACACACAATGCCCAGATTCTCCCATACAGAAGTATGATCAAAGATGGAAAAGCTGTAATGCTTGATCCTAAATATTATCTGGCAGTCTCTTTGCCTCTTTTAAGCATGGGTGAATTTATGAAAATAGCTTCTACGCCTGCTGAAATCGAAAAAGATATTAAAAGAACATACAAATAATGTGTTACCGAACCCTCCAGCATGATGCTTGGAGGGCCGTATCTTCAAGCCCCTTCCTCCCCCATTATTTTGACTTATGGGTATTTCAACAATATTTAGATAAAATCATGCCATTATATAGAAAAGGATTGTAGTGAAAGTTACAGTAAATAAAGTAGACGACGCAAATGTAATTGTAAGTGGTACTATAGATAACAGTGCCATTGAGAAGAACATTGATAAGATGGCTGTTAAAGCCGGTAAAGAGATGAAAGTTGACGGATTCAGAAAAGGTAAAGTACCTCCGCATGTAGTTAAAAAACTTCATGGGGATAAACTTGCGCAGGATGCAGAGGGTGAAGCACTTAAAGAGCTCATCGATGCAGGTATCAAAGAAGCAGGTATCAACCCAGGAGATATCCTCGGACAGCCCACATTCAAAAAATATGACAAAACGGACTCTGGTATAGAGGTAGAGGTAGAAGTTTCTACAAGACCTGTATTTGAAGCCGAAGGTCATATGGATGTACTGCCTAAATTTAAAAGACCTGTAGCATCAGAAAAAGCGATCGAAGAGAAACTCAACGAGATCGCAGCTGGAAATGCACCATACACGAAGATCAAAAGAAAGCGTATGGTAAAAGATGGCGATATGACGCTTATCGATTTTGAAGGTTTTGTTGACGGTGTACCATTTGACGGTGGAAAAGCAGAGAAGTTCAATCTTAAAATCGGTTCAGGACAATTCATCCCCGGATTTGAAGAGCAGCTTATCGGTATGAAATATGATGAAGAGAAAACGATCACTGTAACATTCCCTGAAGCGTATCAATCAAAAGAGCTTGCAGGTAAAGAGGCGGAGTTCAAAGTAAAGCTTCATGAGATCCAAGAGCAGGTACCTGCAGAGCTCAACGATGAGTTGGCTCAGAAACTTCTCAGAAATGAAGAGAATGCTACGCTTGAAACCCTTAAAGAGAGAGTGAAAACACAGATAGAGTCTACAGAGATATCAAAACTCTATAATGAAGATCTTAAGCCTAAATTGGTGGAAGCATTGGTGGAAAAATTCGATTTTGCATTGCCAAACAACATTGTTGAACAAGAGATTGATGCAAAGGTAAACGCTAAAGCAAGAGAGATGAGCGAAGAAGAGCTTAACACTTACAAAAATAATCCTGAAAAAGTGGATGCACTGCGTGAAGAGTTAAGAGCGGATGCTATAGCGAGCGTAAAAGCAACATTTATTGTAGATGCTTTGGCTAAAAAAGAAGAAGTGACTGTAGATGACAAAGAAGTATCGCAAGCACTCTATTATGAAGCAATGATGAGCGGTCAAGATCCACAGCAGGTGATCAAATACTACCAAGAGAACAATCTTTTACCGGCAGTAAAAATGGGTATGATCGAAGACAAGCTCTTTGGAAAAATGCTAGGTTTAGATAAATAGATATAAAATGTGAACAGCAGCTAAGGCTGTTGTTTGCCTTGTTAACCTATTCAATGTATAGTTAAGTGGATGAAGAGATAATATCTATTTAACTATATATTATTAAAGGGTAAAAATGAGCTATATTCCATATGTTGTAGAACAAACCGGCAGAGGTGAAAGATCATACGATATCTATTCACGATTACTTAAAGACCGTATTATTATGTTGAGTGGTGAAGTGAACGATCAGGTAGCTTCTACTATAGTAGCACAGCTTCTTTTTCTTGAAGCACAGGATCCTGATAAGGATATCTATTTTTACATTAATTCACCGGGCGGTGTGATCACTTCTGGATTGTCCATGTATGATACGATGAACTATATCAAGCCTGATATCGTAACGATCTGTATCGGTCAGGCAGCTTCCATGGGTGCTTTTTTGCTATCTTCCGGAACAAAAGGCAAACGTTATGCCCTGCCTCATGCACGTATTATGATACATCAGCCGTCAGGTGGTGCACAAGGTCAGTCAACAGACATTCAGATACAGGCACAAGAGATACAGAGACTCAAAGATACGCTTAATGAGATCATGGCAGAACAGACAGGAAAAACAGCCAAACGTCTTGAAAAAGACACAGAGAGAGATAAATTCATGTCTGCACAGGAAGCTCTGGAGTATGGTCTTATCGATAAAGTTCTTACGAAAAGTTTTACAAAATAGGGTAAAGAATACAGATGGTTAGAGAAGTAGTAGTCTACCCCGACAAAAGACTTAAACTTGTTTCCAAAGAGGTAGAGTCTTTTAACGGTGCCCTGCATGATCTTCTTGATGATATGTATGACACGATGATTGCACGCAATGGGGTAGGTCTTGCAGCCATTCAGGTCGGGGTAGATATAAGAGCACTGATCATCAATATCCCTTTAGAGAATGAAGAGAACGGGAAAGACCAGCCTAAAGAGAATACATTGGAGATGATCAATCCAGTAATCATACAAAAAGATGGTTCGGAAAAGTTCCAGGAGGGATGCCTTTCCATACCGGGTATTTATGAAGAGGTGGAGCGCGCCAAACATGTCAAGGTAGAGTACTTTGATAGAGAGGGTAACAAACATACGATAGAAGATGATGACTTTCTGGCAATTGCCATTCAGCACGAGATGGATCATTTAGACGGCAAAGTCTTCATCGAAAAACTTTCCTATATGAAAAGAAAGAAATTTGAAAAAGAGTGGAAAAAGCGTCAAAAAGAAGTGTAGAGATCTTTTTCTTTTTGACCTTTTTCACACTTGAATATTTATACTCCCTGCGCTATCATCGCATTTGCAACGCGCTTAAATCCTAGAATGTTCGCCCCTGATACCAAATCTGTTGCTAAACAATAATCATCACAGGTCTTTTTTATGTCTTTGTAGATCTGTGACATGATACCTTGGAGTTTTTCATCTATCTCTTCGTTAGAGAAGTAGGTAAGAGAATTATTTTGGCTCATCTCTAAAACGCTTACTGCAACACCGCCTGCATTTGCTGCTTTTGCAGGCGCGAAGATGATGTTGTGTTCTTGGAAGAGCTCTATTCCTCTTTTGGTTGTAGGCATGTTGGCACCTTCAGCTACTACTTTGACATCATTGCTAATAAGTCTTTTTGCGCAATCTTCCCCTAGTTCATTTTGTGTGGCACAAGGGAATGCAGCAAAGCAAGGTATATTCCATACATGATTACTGCCGCCTTCATAATTCTCTTTTCTGATATAGGTGGCACTTTTTCTCTCTGTGACATAGTACTCTAAAGAGGCTCTTCTTTCTAATTTGAGTTTTTTTAAAAGTTCAAGATCGATACCGTTGCTGTCATGGATAGCGCCTCTAGAGTCAGAGCAGGTAACGGGAATAGCTCCTATGTCATAGAGTTTTTCAATGGCATATATCGCTACATTACCACTTCCGCTTATGGTGCAGATCTTGCCTTTGAGTGTCTCGCCCATATCTTCCAAAAGTGTCTGCGTAAAATAGATAAGTCCATATCCCGTGGCAGAGTTACGTCCTAAACTTCCGCCGAGTGAGAGCGGTTTAGAGGTAATGATACTGTCATACGAGTTGGTAAGCTGCTTATACTGTCCAAAAATATAACCCACTTCTCGTTCGCCTACACCTATATCTCCGCCCAAAATATCGATATCGGCACCTATACTGTTGTAAAATGAAGACATGAATGCACGACAGAACTTCATGATCTCTTTATCGCTTTTCCCTTTGGGATCAAAGTCTGCTCCCCCCTTAGCACCGCCTATATGCAGACCTGTGATCGCATTTTTAAAGATCTGTTCAAAAGCAAGAAATTTTAAAATATCAGGATTGACCGAAGGGTGAAAACGTACACCGCCTTTGTAGGGTCCAAGAGCATTGTTGAATTGGATTCTATAGCCGTTATTGACGTGAATATTATTGTCATCATCAAGCCATTCTATTTTAAAATGAATCGCCCTGTTGGGAGTAATGACCCTCTCTAAAATATTGTGGTTGATATATTCCGGATGTTCTTCTAGAAGAGGTTTTATCGAGAGAAAGACCTCTTCTAGTGCTTGAAAGAAAACGGTATCGCCTTTGCAGTTCGTTTCTTTTGCACGTTTAAGTGTCTGCTCAATGTAATCCATAGGAGTCCTTTGTACTTTGTTATATTAAACATAGATTATATTACAATTTGTGACCTAATGCAAAAAACAGCTCGCACGATTGCTGATCTGAATGCGCATGAGCTGATAGAAAAAAAGATATTCTGGAGGCACTCAGTTATAGAAGAAGAAAATAATTCTGAAGTGCTCCCAATTGGGAGCATAGTGAATATCAGAGAGTTGACCTAAGGATTAAAATACTGCACAAACTGCTTTTGTAACAATAAATCCACCGATTACCAGCCATGCGAACATCGCTGCTGCGGTATAGATCGGTGCCAGTCCAAGTCCTTTGAACTTTGCAAAACGTGTCCCCATACCAAGTGCGGTCATTGCCATCGTAAGCAAGAAGGTATCTATCTCATTGATGATGTTTACGATATCTGCCGGTACAATGTGAAGTGAGTTGAAGCCAGCCATACCGATAAAGTAAACAGCAAACCAAGGGATAACAAGTTTCACTTTTTCACTTGCTCCGCCCTCTTTTTTGGCACTATAGCTGAGGTAGATACCAAGAATGATCAGCATCGGAGCGATCATAATGACCCTTGTCATCTTGACGATCACGGCAGCATCGGCCATCTCTTTAGGTGAACCCGGTACTGATGCAGGTACAGCTACGACTTGAGCCACTTCATGGATCGTACCGCCTACATAGATACCAAACTCTTTTGCTGTCATATGAAGGAATCCTGCAGCAGGTTCAATGATCGCCGTATAAAGCACTGGGTAGAGGAACATAGAGATCGTACCAAATAGGACAACCATCGATACTGCAATGGCAGCTTTATACTCTTCAGACTTCAGTACAGGCTCCGTCGCAAGTACAGCAGCAGCACCACAAACAGATGCCCCTGATGCTGTAAGCATAGAAGTATCTTTTTCCATGCCGAAGATTCTGTGTCCCAACCATGTTCCAAGGAGAAAGGTAGAAGCGAGCATGATAAGGGAAACCAGGAATCCTGCCATACCTACATCGATGATCTCTTGAAAAGTAAGTCTGAAACCATAAAATACAATCGCAAAACGAAGGATCTTTTTTGCTGAAAAAGTGATCCCGCCTTGCCATGCTTCCGGTGTCTGGTTATGCAAGGTATTGGCATAGAAGATACCAATGACGATACCAATCACAAGTGGTGAAATACCTAATGCCCTTACAGCAGGGAAGTCTGAGATAAATGTGGCAGCTGCTGCAAAAATGGCAACAAATATAATACCGCTCATGGTACCCTTGCGTTTTTGTGGAGAAAATGGCATACAAATCCTTTTATTCAAAATTATTGATAATATTTTCAGAATTCTACTATAATTTTGATATAATTTACGCATCATTAATAATACTAATATTACAATATCACATATCAATTTGTGCAAATATCTAAAGAAGAGAGAGAATATGAAATTAACACTCAGGCAAATGGAAATTTTTTTAAATGTTGTTGCCTCTGGCCATTTGACAAATGTAGCTAAAGATATGAAATTAAGTCAATCTGCTATCTCTATGTCAATTAAAGAATTGGAAAATATTTTAGGCCGTCCGGTATTTGACAGGATTAACAAAAAGCTTGTGCTCAATGAAGTGGGCCGTGCATTCTATAAAGAGATAGACCCCATCTTTAAAAAGCTTTCAGACATTGAATATGAGTTCAAGAATTCAGAAAACAAAGGAATGATCCGTGTAGGAGCGAGTACTACGATCGTAGATTATTTAATGCCTGCTATCATCTGCAGCTATATGAGCTCCTACCCGGAAGTGAAGATCACGCTTAAAGAGGGAAATACCAAAGAGATCGCAGAGATGATCAAAGAGGGAAGCATCGACATCGGTTTTGTTGAAGGTTTCATTTCTGGTTCAGATATCGTCAAAGAGAAAATAGGCGTAGATGAACTGGTCATTGTGACAGCAGACCAGGAGCTTTGCAAGAGTTGTACCATTGATGAGATCGCCAAGAAAAGATGGGTACTCAGAGAAGAGGGTTCGGGAACAAGAGAGGTCTTTCTTGATTACATCAAGGAAAAGGTTGAGGATCTAAATGTATTTTTGGAGCTTGGGCACACTGAATCCATTAAAAGTATTTTGATGAACCGTGAATGTCTGACCTGTATCTCCAAGATATCGGTAAAAGATGAGATCGAGGAGAAAAAGCTTTTCAGAGTACCTGTAAAGCACTTTGAATGTAAAAGAGATTTCCTCATGATCTACCACAAAGACAAATACCACAGTGCATTGTTTGAAAAATTTGTCTTCTTCTCCAGAAAACTGATGACAAGGATGATAGAGGGTGAGAGTTCTCTTACTTCGAAGAGCCCTCGAAATACCTAATCGCCGCTTGATACTCACTTGGGTGATTGAGGTTTGCAAAAGGCGTATCTTTTTCAAATCGAACAAAAGAGGTGCGTGC
>DATCTA010000005.1:0-3087 GCA_036568165.1 Sulfurovum sp. | reverse complement strand
AGAAAAGCTGTAATATCCGTTTTTTGTCAGGATGACGTGGTCCAGCAGCTCTATGCCGACGAGTGACGCGACCTCTTTGAGCCTTTGGGTGATCTGCATGTCCGCCCTGCTCGCTACCAGGGTGCCTGAGGGATGGTTGTGGGCGACGATGATCCCTGCGGCTCTGTCCGCGATGGCATCGGCGAAGACTTCTCTGGGATGGACCAGGCTCTGGTTGAGCGTGCCTATGAAGACGGTGCGTGTATTGATGATGTGGGAGGCGCCGTCGAGGGTCATCACCAGGAAATGTTCCTGGGATTTCGTGCTGAAAGGTTTGAGCTCCTGATACACATCTTCTGCAGAAGTGATGCGTTTGTTGTGCTGTATCAGATAGCGTTTGCTTAACTCTATGGAGGCCAGTATCTGGGATGCTTTGGCGATGCCGAGGCCATGGATGCCGCAAAGTGACTCAAGGTTCAACGTCTCGAAATCACTGTCCAGCACACAGATGATCTCCTTGGCCAGCTTCCGTACATCTTTCCCCTGCACACCCGAACCGAGCAAAATGGCCAGCAGCTCATCATTTTTAAGCCCTGCTGCCCCTCTGGCCGCCAGCTTCTCTCTGGGTTTGTCCTGTCTATGCAACTCTCTGATACTTTTCATCTTTCACCACCTTATAAAAAGCAGTATAGAAGATTTTCAAACATGGCTATAAAAAAGTGTCAAATTGACATGTTTTGAACGATAGGAGTCAAACAGCAAAGGTATTTCTTTTACTGTCGAGACAATTTCAATTTTTATACAAAATCTACTTTAAGTTCATGTCCTGTTGCTTTGGCATAGTTCATTAATGTATCAAGTCGTGGAGAGATATTGCTTTTAAAACTCTCTAGTCTGGAGATATTGCTTTTTTTTGTTCCCATAAGTTCTGCAAGTTGTTCCTGTGTCAAGCCAGCCTCTTTTCTCATAGCTATGAGTTTTTTCTTAATAGCATATTCAGGTTTTAAAAGATCATACTCTTTTTGTACTTCACTGTTTTGTAAAGCTTTCTTTTTGAACTGCGTCAGTGTCGTTCTGCTCATTGTATCTCCTTGAGTCTTTTCCGTGCTTTGTCCAGCTCTTTTTTGGGTGTCTTTTGAGATTTTTTTACAAAGGAGTGTAAGATAACGATCTCATTCTGAATTGCTATAGCAAAAAAAGAGCGTCCTATGCCTTCTTTACCTTTGGCCCTGATCTCAAAGAGTCCATCACCCATCGGTGCTGTATGCGGCTTTCCTAAATTGGGTCCTAGCTCTTCTATCATTTCCAATATATGCAAAAGATCCGCCAAGACCCCGGCAGGAAAGCCAAGTGTCTCTTTTTCAACTTTCTCATTATAAAAAGTTACTCTCCATGACATCTATAACTCCTAATATATTATCATAAATGATAACTTTTGTCAAATATTTTATCTGATTTTCACTGTGCAGGCTTGATAAACCCTATGGTCTTGCTTTCGGCTGCTTTTGATTCTGCTATCAGTTCATCCAGTGCTTTGGTCAGTGCTTTGTATTGTTTATCGCTTTTTCGTTCTACTTCCATGATCTTTTTGGCTAAGGCGTTATAGTGTTTACTAAATTCTCTAAGTTTGGTAAAGGTTCGCATAATGGTGATATTTACCTCTATAGCCACATCACTCTTTAAAACGGTGGCTAACATGTATACGCCCTGCTCTGTAAAAGCATAAGGTGCTCTTCTCAGTCCCATCCTATCTGAATTGGAGGTCACAAATTGTGACCTCCAATTTTCAAACTCTTCCTTGGACAGTTGAAACATAAAGTCATATGGGAATCTTTTGATGTTCCTTTTCACTGCCTGGTTTAATACTTTGGTCTCAACCTGATATAATTCTGCCAGATCCCTATCAAGCATCACTTGTTCACCACGTATACTATAGATACGGCTACTGATCTCACCCTGCACCATCAACTCATCCATCTATGACTCCTTCATATTGATAAGTCAGTGTAATATATAAAATGATAGATGTTCAAAAAGATGGCAGATTGAAAGATTTAATAGTTTTACTTATATAAATGCAGAAAGAATTTCGATCTGATCGGGCGTAGATAGATCAAGGGTAGCAGAGCTGTAAAAGAAAAAAGCTCTTTAGATCAGAAGCGATTGATGATATATCATTCATTATGTAGTTTTAAACTATCTGAACCCTAAGTCTCTTACCCAAGGCCACTACTGCACTCTCAATAGTAGATAATGATACGGAAGTGTTAAGTGGATCAAGCAGTCTGTTAAGAGAAGACCTGCTTGTACCCATACGTTTTGCCATCTCTGTTTTAGTGATTTTTTCCTTTTTCATGGATTCGGCTATCTGATAAGCTATCACTTTTTTAGTTGCCAAAGCATCTACCTGTGATAGCATCTCCTCTTCACTTAGAAAATCATCAAACGAACTACCTAATGCTTGTTGTTTTAAGTTCATTTTATCTCCTTTGATCTTTTTAATGCTAGTGCTATCTCTTCTTTAGGAGTCTTTTGACTCTTTTTTATAAAACCATTCAGTAATATCATATAATGGTCTATAATAGTAAATATCACCCGTGCAATACGCTTATCTGAGATATTACTACGTACTTCATAAAGTCCTTTTCCCAAAGGGCGGGAAACAGGCATTCCTACGGGCCAGCCATATTCAACTGTTTTGATATCTACACCTATGGTCTGCTTATCTGCTTTATCCAATGTCAACAGCCATTCCCGAACAGGCTCATTACCTGAATCAGTTCTATAAAAGAACACTGTGATTTTTTTATTCATGCCATTGTACCATTTTTGGTTCACTTTTGCAAATATCACAATAAGCCCTATTTAACATCAAATGTTTAAAACATAGTGTCAAAATACAATGACTGTTTTCACCCTGCACCATCAACTCATCCATCTATGACTCCTTACTATTCATGAGTCAGTGTAATATATAAAACGATCGATGTTCAGAAATATGGCAGATTGTAATATTTTTCAGTTTAACTTATACTCACAGGCAGCAAGCACTTCCACCTCATCGAACAGATCGTCTCTGAAACGGACTTCCAGTAAACGGTAGGTTTC
>DATCTA010000004.1:0-2159 GCA_036568165.1 Sulfurovum sp. | reverse complement strand
GATGAAGAACGTGTCATGGAGGCGCTTGAAAAAGCCTATGCCATGGAGTTCGTAGACAAATTGGATGAGGGTATCCATACACTTCTTTCTGAAGGTGGAAATAATCTCTCTGGGGGGCAAAGACAACGTATCGCCTTAGCCCGTGCACTCTACAAAAGACCAGATATACTGATCCTGGATGAAGCTACTTCGGCACTGGATAACAAAAGTGAAGCCCTTATACAAAAAGCTCTAAAAGCACTCAAATCAGAGATGATCACATTTACTGTAGCACATAGATTAAGTACTATTGAAGATGCTGACACCATCTTGGTATTTCAAGAGGGAGAGATCGTCTGCAGAGGACCACATGAAGCCTTGCTTCAAGAGTGTCCAGCCTATCAAAAGTTATCAAGAAATCTATAACATGCTCAAATCTGTCGTCACACTCTCTTTACTTTTTACAGCGCTTTTTGCACAACAAAACAGTGAAGAGTTTCATTTTGTTGGTTTAACAGTATCAACAGACTCTATGAAATTTGAATCGAGTTCATACCTACCAGACGAGAATGAAACTTCCTTTGGTTTCAGATACGGCAGACAAACACAGGAGTGGCGAACTGTCTTTACACTCTGCGGCAATGGCGATCTTCAGAATTTTGGTTTGGAAATTGATAAAATATTGGTAGATCAACTCTTTGGAATGCCCGAGATACGGCCTTATCTGGGTGTTTCGGCAGGATATCTTCGGTATGAAAAAAATGATGGGTATTACTACGGGGGGAATTTTGGCTTTCTACTCTATGCTACCGATACTGTTGATGTGGATCTAAGCTATCACTACTATAAAACCGGTAAACTTGAATCACTCGACACTATGCATGGTCCAAGCCTCTCTATACACTATTTTTATTGATTTTAGATATAATATGGCAATACAAAAAAGCCTTATTTGCTATGTTTGCGCTGCTTTTTTCTTCAAACAAAGCGTATGCATCTGCTTGCTTTAATCTATTGACGACGGAGACTTATAGTGTCATTTTTTTCTTACCAGAACCTCAAAAAAATTCTTTTTAAACTCGATCCCGAAACCGCACACACGCTTGCAGGTCTTGGGCTTAGAACTATCGAACACTGCCCTATACTTCTTCGTTTTTTCAAAAATCAGAACTTTATTACACACCCGATGCTCCAACAGGAGATATTTGGACGTACGTTTCAAAACCCTGTAGGTTTGGGGGCAGGTTTTGACAAAAACGGTCAGTACATCACAGCCATGCCTACGATGGGATTTGGTTTTACAGAGATCGGTACAGTAACACCAAAACCACAAGCTGGTAATGCCAAACCAAGACTCTTCAGGCTCATAGAGGACAACTCAATACAAAACGCTATGGGCTTTAACAACAAAGGCAGTCACTACATGCTGCAGCGCCTTAAGAAGCTCTACTTTTTTGACTATCCAATGGGGATCAATATAGGGAAAAATAAACTTACTTCCGAAGAGGATGCGCTTAATGACTATGAAACGCTTTTTAAAGCATTTAAAGAATATGGTGATTACATCGTCATCAACATCTCTTCGCCAAACACACCGGGACTCAGAGACCTGCAAAACGAAGCATTTATCAATGCGATCTTCAAAATGGCCAAAGAGATCACTTCTCAGCCTATATTGCTTAAAATCGCTCCTGATATGGAACCCTCAGATGCTATTACCTTATGTAAAACTGCTGTAGAAGCAGGAGCAGCCGGGATCATCGCTACCAATACGACCATAGACTACTCTTTAACCCCGCATGCCAAAGACTTCGGTGGTATCTCAGGCGCATTGCTTACTGAAAAATCCTATCAGCTCTTTAAGGCCATAGGTAAAGAGCTTTACGGCAAAACACTGCTCATCTCTGTAGGAGGTATAGACTCTGCTGAAGAAGCCTATAGACGTATCAAAGCAGGTGCATCCTTGGTACAAGTATACAGTATGCTCGTCTACAGAGGACCTGCACTTATCAAAGAGATCAATGAAGGTTTAATTAAACTCTTACAAAAAGATGGCTATAAACATATCAGCGAAGCGATCGGAGCAGATTACAAATGAGACTAAAACAGGTCAAATCACTTATAACACTATTTATCGGACTTACGTTCACAACAGGAGTATCAATGGCTAATTCATTGCC
>DATCTA010000003.1:0-5840 GCA_036568165.1 Sulfurovum sp. | reverse complement strand
AATTTTTCAGCATATCGATGTCCGGGAACATAACAGCAAAGGGTTTTACTAGTCTTCCCTTGCGTTGTCTTAGTTTTTCTACGGCTTTAGAATTAGTTGCATCACAGATCAGATGAAAACCTCCCAGCCCTTTTACAGCGACGATATGCCCTTGTTTGATAGCATCTGCAGTTAAGGTCAGTGCATCTTTGTCATTGGCCAACTCTTTACCGTCTGTACTTCGCAATATAAGTTTCGGACCGCATTCATGGCAGCTGATGGGCTGTGCATGAAAACGGCGATCAAGAGCATCAGAATATTCATTATAACAGGTTTTACACATATCAAAACGCTGCATAGATGTATGAGGCCTGTCATAAGGCAGTGTCTTCATGATACTGTACCGTGGTCCACAGTCTGTACAGTTTATAAAAGGATAATTATACCGTCTGTTATTCGGGTCGTTCATCTCTTTCAAACAGTTATTGCATATCGCTATATCCGGGGAGACTAAAGCAGACTTGCTGTCTAGTGTTTCACTATGCTGGATTTGAAAAGAACTATACCCCTTATATTCACCTGGTAAACTTTCAAGTGAATCGATGCGTGCAAGAGGAGGCAATTCATTTTTTAAAGCATCCATGAATAACAAGATGGAATCTTCACTACCCTCGACCTCGACATCTACACCAGAAGTGTTGTTTACTATATAACCATTGAGATTGTGTCTTAGTGCAAGCTGGTAGATAAACGGACGGAACCCTACCCCTTGTACAACACCGCTAATCGCTAGTTTTTTATTCACTTCCAAGGGTTATGGCTCCAAGTGCGACATTGACATGGTCTATACTTAAACGCTCATTTCTATAGATAGGATAATTGACACTTAGAGCATTGTAAGCTCTCATCAACAATTGTCGATTTTCAAAGAGACTGCCGCTTAGCACAACTCCATTGATCCCTATGTTTGCATCGGCATTTTCAGCCTGCTGCGCAATGAAATCTGACAATGAATCAATAAAACCAAAACTAAGCAGATAATCATCAAGTCCGGCAAGTTTGAAACTCATGGCCGAACGGATGGCAAGCCTTGGATCAAGCTGATAACCATCATTAGTACTTATAACTTTATAATCGATCCTCGGACCTGACTTGCCACTAAATTCTATAGCCGTTGATTCGAGGATCTCAGATGCTATGCATGCATCATCACCGTAATATAGCCCTATAAAGACAGCAGCAAATGCCCATATTTTTGCAATACCGGTAATATCGGTATGTTTGGTGAATTCAGTTCGTTCTATCTTTTGATAGAGTTCAGGAAATTGATCTTTAAAATTATTTACCAGTCTCACACCACGATCATCCATGGAGGCAATAGCTTCGAGCATTTGTCTAGGCTGTCTTATCTCTTCATCTTTAAACAATACCATAGATGTATAACCGATCTTGCTGGAAAAACTAAAAATATGTGATGGATGCTCTTTACTCAAGTAAATACCGCTAAGCGCTTTATCTTTAAGAGAGTGTTCAATCACTACAGAACGCATAGCAGCATGTGCTGGTTCATAACGTATGGCATTTACAACCTCAGTCCTTTCTTCATTGGCAACATAGCGTATGTGAGGTTTATCTTTTAGATCAAGATCTGTTGAGACCAGTAAGCCATTGGCGTTTCCATAAGCTTGAAAACCTGCATATTCAGTATACGAAGGATGTGACAAAGGAAAATTAACTTTGTATGGAAGTATGTCTCGTCCGGGACTTATGATCAGATGCTGTTCAAGAGCTGATACAACACGAAGAGCCGGTACATGATCACAAAAAACTGCCTCTATACCTTTCTTTTTCAGAGCAGTCGAGAATGCCAGGGTTATCTTGTCATCTGCAAAGAAGACAGGATAAAACGGTTTATCTAATTCATATTCGGCACGAAATTTTAATTTTGGTTTTAAACGTACTGAAGGCTTTTCAATCATCATAAGTGCATCTAGTTCTCCCTGTGTAATGAGAAACCTGTCTGATAAATGACTAGGATCGGAAACTAAAATCCCATTACCCTTATCTATAGAGTTTAACAAGGAAAAAGTGCGTAGACCATTATAGGTTGGCAAAGTGATCTTTTTCTTCTTCAGCAGACTATCTGTAAGCTGAAGAAAAAAATCTTCGTTTGTTGTGTCTGTTCCTGCATGGAGAGCCAAATCATCCATAGTAAGTAAAATCTCACTAAAACCACAGACAGAACATGAAATAAATGGATCAAATGTACGAATTACATTTTTCTGGCATTCAAGGCAGTAAGGTATTGCAAAAGAAACATTTTGTTTTGGTAAGGTATCCATCATCCTATCATTGCCCTCTTTTTCAACTGCTTCAATCTTATGATCACGCAGGAAAAGTGAGCGGGGAACAAGTAAAGAAATCTGTTCAGCCAAAGCCTCCAGTTCACCTTGTTCACCTTCTGCTTCTATAGTGTAGTGATTATCTTGTTGATAAAGAGAAAGGGAAATGTCAGAGAGTTCATCTATATGATGTAATAACCGGGTAAATAATCCATTGTCATGGATATAATGAAATTTAAACGCTATACGCATTAAGAGCCTTGAATGAGTTTGGCAAAATGGCCTGAATATCCACTTCAGCCTTTTTATGTCCAGTGATGCCGATAGTTTGCAAGTAGTCCAAGAGCGTTTTTTCCATCAGCGGAACAGCCGCTGCAACACCTTCAGAAAGTGAAAACTCTGTTGCTTCAATCACTGTAGGTACAACGCCCATGATCATGGTAGGAGGTCTATCCCCTGCAAGATCCATCATATTGAGTGTCTGGAGCATTTCTACTTCGTGCGCACTACCCTGCCAGTCCACGGCATCAGGCACTGCATCAAAATCAAAGAAATAGACTTCACCGGCTTTTACACCAGGAGCATTGATCGTATCTATAATGATCACCTGATCATACTCAACAATGATCGGTATGAGCCTTTGTGCCAAGGTTCCGCCATCTACGATATCGATCTGCGGTTCACCTTCGAATTCGTACTTCTCACCCATATAATTTATAAAATGTACACCTATACCTTCATCTCCAAAAAGAAGGTTTCCAATACCTAATAGTAATACCTTCACTTTTGTTCTTCTTTTTTCTCTGCCTCTTTTTTCAAATGGTAATCATACCCTGTGAACATAACATCAAGTGCAGCATGTTTGAATCGGATAGCAGCCCAGACGACCATGTAGATATGAATAGGGATGAAGATCAAAAATCCCCATACTGCTATATGGTGGATATAGCGTACAGTAGCTAGTCCACCCATCCATGCTTCAATAGCACGCATCGGTTCATACAATAAACCGCCTAGACCTTGATGATACACATGTACATAGAGTACCAGACCTGTAATGGCAGATATGATAACCAAGAGCATAATAATAGTGTAAGTGATAAACTGCAATGGACCATAGATCCCTTTCTTCTTTAGCTCTCCGATGAAAAAGTATGATTTTAGTTGAATCAACCAAGATTTAAGACTGAATACATCTTTTAAAGAACGCAACTCACCATCACTGTCTTTCCCAAAGAAAAAGAGATAGATTCTGAGTATCCCTGAAGCAATAAGAATAAATCCTAAGATCAAATGCCATTTGGTCCATTCGGCATACAAAAGTTTATCTGTTGAACCCTCAGGTGTAAGGAAAGGTGCAGCGATATAAAAACCTGTAATGATCAAACCGGTAATTACCAGAGCACGTATCCAATGCAATATTCTGTTTCCACTGCTATATACAAAATCAGGATGGTCTGAAGTGTATTTCTCTTCATGTTCCATGTCTACTCCTTCCTATTCATTTTATGTTAAATTAACAACTCGCACCAGTACTCATAGGGTTCACTTTGAATTCACTGAGTTCAACCCCTTTCATATCCATAACATGCACTGAACATGACATACATGGGTCAAATGAATGAATGACTCTCAGTACTTCTAAAGGTTTGGTAGGGTCTTCCAGTCTCAGCCCTACCAATGAAGCTTCATATGGCCCGACAACTCCGTTACCATCCATTGGTCCTGCATTCCATGTAGTTGGAACAACAGCCTGATAATTTTCGATCAAACCATTTTTGATACGTACCCAGTGGCTCAATGTACCTCTTGGCACTTCACCAATGAAACGGCCAACATATTCTTTATTGTTGTCTATCTCAAATTTAGTATAAGTGCTGTCATCTGTTTTAATGTTTTCTACCAAAGAATTAAACGTTGTAATGGCATTATCAGAGATCAGTTTGGTTTGAAGCATACGTGCTGCAGTACGCCCCAACGTTGTAAAGAGTGCAGCAACAGGAAGTCCTGTTCTTTCTAAAAATGCAGCAACCTCTGTTTGTACCTTTTTGTTTCCTCTTGCATAATTCACAAGTAGACATGACAATGGGCCAACTTCCATAGCTTCGCCATCATAACGCGGTGCTTTAACCCAAGAGTATTTTGCATTCTCATCGATGATCTTAGCTTCTCCGTTCACCGTATCTCCATCAACAAATCCTGTATAATCAGGTTCTGTCACTCCATCCCAAGGCTGAAGAGGTTTCGTCCCTTTATACCAAGCATGTGTGACATCCTCTTCTATCTTAAGATCATCAATATCAAATGCCTTGCTGATATCACCGGCTTTCACAACACCACCTTGGAAAAGATGCTCAGTACGATTCAACAGGAATGCATCAGCTGCTAAGAAGTTCTTTACACCTACACCACCCAGAACACTCTCTTCTGTTCCATATGCTTCAGCAGCCATTACGATGTCAGCATAGTAAGCACGGTCGATAAAGTCTTTAACGATCTTGTATTTTTCTTTCCACTGTGCTAATCGAGTAGGACTCAAAATATCACGTACACAAGTAACTCCACCAACTACCAAACTTTGCGGGTGCGGCTGCTTGGCACCAAAGATAGCGAACATTTGTGCAGCAACACGCTGTACTTCAAGTGCTTTGAGATAGTGTGAAACTGCTATCAGGTTTTGTTCAGGGGAGAACTTATAGGTTTTATTGCCCCAGTATGCATTTGCAAATGGCCCAAGTTGACCTTTATCTACGAACTCTTTCACTCTTTTTTGTACAGCTGTAAGTTCATCCGTTCCAGTTGCAATAGGAAGATCAGCGTATTTAAACGCAAGTTCAGAAGCCTTTTTAGGATCTGCACTAAGAGCTGAAACCACATCTACCCAGTCAAGACCATGTAAATGGTAAAAATGGACAACGTGGTCATGCATGTACAAAGATTCATTCAGTAAAGAACGTACCAGTTTTGCATTATATGGCGCTTCTATACCTAAAGCATTTTCAACCGCTTCGACACCCGCTTTGTAATGAGAATAGGTACAAACACCACAGATACGTTGTGACATAAGACCTGCATCACGCGGATCACGTCCTTTGAGGATAAGTTCTATACCTCTCCATAGTGTGGATGATGAGTAGGCTTTTTGCACAACATTGTTTTCATCTACCTCTACTTCTATTCGTAGATGTCCTTCAATTCTTGTTATCGGATCAATAACTACACGTCTGTTACTCATAATTTATCCTTCCTGTTCATCTTTTTTGTTCATAAATATGCTAGCAACAGCATGTGCACCTATACCAGCGATCGTTGCAGTCAAAAGTACAGTACCGACTTTATCGACAGTGGAATTTAGTCCCATCACAAGGTGTGACTGGATCGGCTTTTCAAGTGGTCCCATCGTATCCCAGAAATCAGGTTCAGAACATCCCATACATCCATGCCCTGCACCGATAGGCCAATGTGTGTGTTGATTGAAACGTTCAGTAGAACAGTTGTTGAATGTGTAAGGCCCTTTAC
>DATCTA010000002.1:0-4240 GCA_036568165.1 Sulfurovum sp. | reverse complement strand
TGTTTCAAATGCATAGCTCTTCCCGATACTTCCCTGTAAAAAGGTATAGGTAGGGACTCTGCGCTCCTCATCGTAGAGCGCAGCGATAAGTTCTACCTCATCATCACCGGCCATCAGTGAAGCTAAACGTTTATGGTGTGTCGTTACGATAAAAGTGATACCTTTTTGCCGTAATTCATCAAGCATCACTCGGAACAGACTAGCTGCTTCATCACTGTCTGTACCCAATTCTATCTCATCTACACCTACGATGGCATCTTCTTTGCTAAAGAGTTTTGCAAACTCCTGCATTCGTCCTGCAAAAGTAGAAATATCATTTTTCACCGATTGGGGATCATCAATGACCGCTTCTATACTTTTGTAATGTCCTACCTGAGTATGTGCAGCATTGCATTTGAACGGGAGAAGATACTTGCTCATGTAGACAGCCGAAAGAAGAGACTTTAGCAGCATTGTCTTACCACCTGCATTCACACCTGTCACCAACATGATCTGTTTGGAAAAATCGATCGTAATAGGTACAGGATTCTCTATGGCAGGATGTGCGAACTCTTCGAGTTTGATTCGTTTTTGTTTGCTTGGCAAAACAAATTCATACTCTTTGGCCCTTGCAAAATTCACACGTGCCTGATAGTGATCGAACCTGTCATACTCTTTGTTGATAAAGGCCAGGAAACGTTCCCACTTGAAAAAGATCGCTGAGATATTTTTACAGTAAAGGTAGATCATCTCCTCTTTTTTACTGACAAGAGCAGCCTCTTTCTCTTTTAAGTGTGAAATACTCTGCGGGATAATATAAAAATATCCTCCGGAGCTTCGTGCCGCTACTGTGGCTTTAATAGCATTGTTGAACCCTCCTCGAACCAGCAGGGTCTCTTCACCGCCGTTGAAATGTACCTGTGTATCTACAAGATACTCACTGAGTTTACTGGAGTGTGCCAGTCTGTAAAGTGTATCCTTGATATCTATCTTGTTTTGTTTGATCGCTCGTTCAAGCTTGTACAGTTCAGGGTCATGTTCAGGGTTGATATCTCCTTCTTCCGTGAAATAACCAATAATCTCAACGATCTCTTCGGGTATCTCTATACTTTGCACCCAGGAGATGAGGGGTTCTGTGAAGCCGACCGCATGAAGTTTGTTGAAGTATGAGATCATCGTAATGAACGCATAGATCTCTTCTAAAGAGAGCACCCCTTGTTTTTTAATGAGGTTAAGCTCTCTGTCTAAATTGGGTACAGGATTTGGAGTGGGGAACTGGACTTTGGAAAGTGCCTGTATATAGCGAAAATGCTGATTGATATCACCCATCATTGCTACAGGTTTTTCCCTGGCTAAAAACTTTTGAAACTGCTGAATATATCCATCCAGGTCCAATTTTTGTATGATCGTTTTTTCGCCACTCTCCTGCGAATACATCGACTTATGCCTCTCCGCGTATCTGATAGGTAATATCTCCTGCACCAAAAGCTGTTACAAGCCCGTCACTGTACTCGCGTATGATATGACCGTCTTTAAAGACTTTAACCACGCCGTCCTCTTTGGTAACCGAGTCAGCCATAAGGAGCGGATAACGACTGAATGCACCTTTGAGGTCTATGTCGACTTTCAACTCTCCAGCTGCCCAGATAGGAAGAATGACCAGTTCATCCACCCCTTCAAAACACTCTACGAAACCTTGAAGATTGTCCATCGTACGGCTGTACTTATGGGGCTGCCAGATAACATTGAGCTTGGAAAAATCTCGTAGATTTTTGTAGGTTTGCAGTGATCTCATCGTTGCTTTTATCTCTGTTGGATGGTGCCCGTAATCATCTATGACCACACACTTCTCATGATTTTGTACAATATCAAAACGTTTTTTGATACCCTTATAATGCAATAGGTTTTCTCTTATATCTTCTAGGTTTTCACCAAGCTCTAAAGCACCCAGTATTGCCAGTGAAGCATCTAAAGCGATATGGTTTCCAAAACCGAACACTTCAAATATACCCAGGTCTAAAAGTTCAAACTTCGTATGCGGCTTCCCGTCAACAAGAACAAACTCAATGTTTTTGATATCTTTTGAAGGATAAAGTTTTACACTGTCCATATCCAAAGAAGAGAGGAATTCATCTTCTGCATTGATCACGCGGATTTTAGCCAGGGACAAAAAGTTTCTATAGGCATTGTAAAAACGCTCTTCATCATACCCATAATACTCCATGTGTTCTGGTTCAACATTGGTCACAATGGCAAGGTAAGGATTTGAGTTCAGAAAGCTCTCATCACTCTCATCTGCTTCAAAGACCACTTTATTGTTCGGATAATTACGTACATTAGAGCCGAACTCCTTACTGATGGCACCGATCAGGGCATTGGATTGCGGAACAATGGATGCAAGCATCGCTGAAGTGGTACTCTTTCCATGTGCTCCTCCCACAGCATACACCTCTTTTTCTCCCAAAATACTTTTAAGAGATTCTTTACGCGAAAGCAGTTCTATGCCAAGCTCTTTTGCCCTTTGATACTCCGGATTATTAGGCCGTACTGCAGCCGAGTAGATCACTCTATCTACACCTTCAACAGCATCTCCATGGTGAGGTATGGTGATCTTGGCATTGAAGTTGGTAGCCAGGTCATTGGTGATCTCTGTTTGCTTGATGTCTGAACCGGATATCTTATGTCCGTCATTAAAAAGAAATTTTGCCAATGCAGAAAGTCCGATACCGCCTATCCCTATGAAATGTATTTTCTTCACTTACTTATCCTTTGACTCGTCCAGTACTCTGAGTTCTTCATTAGCCTGCTTTACCTGCTTCGCAAACATTGTGAGTAAAATATCTGTTGGTTGTGTAAATGTCTGTATAAAAAACGCAAGCGGATCATGCACATCCACCCCTTCAACATCCACAAGATTTTCTATAAAGTCTTCAAAACTGTTTCCAGCCATCACCGCTGCTGCATGTACCATCATCGCATCTTTAAGATCTGTATGATCGATCGTATAGTTCAATACAAGAAAGATCTCTTTTGCACCCTTTTGGTCATTCTCGCTGTAACGCTGGATGCCATGTTCATAGATAGCCCTTGCGGTAGCCAAATCTTCTGGATCATTCATATCAAATGACTGGGATGTAGTAAGCTTTTCTGCCAGTCTGTCAAATGCCGTGTTGACGATAAACGTAAATATCTCATTGATCTCATCTTCCGGCGCTTCGATGATCAGCTGTGCATCCAAAAGCTGGTAGCCTTTTGCAATGCTCTCTTCCTCTTTGCATTCTTGCTCGAGTCTTTGGATGTTTGCTAAAAACTCAGGGTCTTTCTTTAGTTCTTCAACATGTATTTCCGGATTTTCCATTATCGCTCCAATGCCAATTTGATTCGTTCCAATGCTTCTCTTGTCTTTTCTGCCTCATAGACAAGGGCCAATCTGACATACCCTTGCCCTTGTCCTTCACGACCTAAGAAAGATCCTGGGATCACTTTGAGATTATACTCTCTATAGAGTTTTATCGTAAAGTCAATCTCATCTCCGACTTTCAGCCAAATATAAAATGTTGCTTCAGGTGCCTCTACACCTAAAACCTCTTTGGCTATCTCAAAGTTCTTTTTATACTTTTGTCTGAATATCTCTACATGTTCCTGGTCAGACCATGCAGCTGCGGCCGCATGTTGAAGCGGCAGTGGTGACGCACAACCTACATAGGTTCTGTAAACCATATACGCATCAAGTATCTGTGCATCTCCTGCAATGAAACCCGAACGAAGCCCAGGAGCAGAAGAACGTTTCGAGATAGAGTTTATCACCAGCACATTTTTAAAGCTTTCATTGCCTGCTTCGATACTTGCATTCAGAAGCGATGGCAAAGGCTCGTCAAGATACAAGTCGACATAACACTCATCGTTCAAAAGTACAAAATCATGTTTCAAGGCCAATGCTACCCATCGCTTGAGATCTTCCATGTGCATCACGGATGACGTAGGGTTATTAGGAGAGTTGAGTATCACGAGGTCCGCTCTGCTCAATGCCTCTTCATCCACAACCGGTTGAAAGTTATTGCTTTCATTGAGATCAAGGTAGATCACTTCTGCCCTGGATGCTTTGGCAGCACCTTCATAGATCTGATAGAAGGGATTAGGAAAGACCATCACGGGATCTTTTACATCATGCAGCAAAAACTGCGGGAAATTAAAAAGCACCTCTCTTGTCCCGAACGTAGGAATGATCTGTTCATCGCTGAGTGTAAGACCAAAACGCTTT
>DATCTA010000001.1:0-5141 GCA_036568165.1 Sulfurovum sp. | reverse complement strand
TACATTCTCTCTTAAAATAAGAAGATATAAGTAACTAATAACAAAAAATAATGATACTTTTTTAGATTTATTTTAATTTTTTTAAATTTAATCAATATTTTTTGACTTTTTTTGACTTTTTTTGACTTTTTTTCAGTATACTTTCCAATAGACCATAACTTGAATTGGTTCTAAATTTATTTTCAGGAGATAATCATGGCTAACATGAGACGCGGATTCACAATGATCGAATTGATCTTTGTAATTGTTATTATTGGTATTTTGGCGGCAGTTGCTATTCCTAAATTGGCAGCTACAAGAGACGATGCAAAAGCATCAAAAGGTGTTGCTAACCTAAAAACTTGTGTGGGTGATATTGGTGCAGCATACACAGGTCAACAAGTTGAAGACAACTCATCAGCTGCATGTGAAGCTGTTGCACAGGATAATTGTTTCTTAATTGGTGATGTAGATACAACTTCTCCGGAAGGAAATATTACTGCAACACATGTTGCTGCTACTGCAACTGCAGAAATCTGGTGTGCAAATGCACAGACTATTGCATCAGAGCAAAACTTAAGTCAGTCTGGTACTGGGCAACTACACAGTTTTGGTGGATCTAAAGTCGTAAGATAAGACTTCTTAACCTCATGTTTCTCAAGCTGAAGTGCTTGAGAAACATATAATTCCTCTACTTCTTTTAATTTTTATATACTTCAGAGTTACAATAGCATTTTATTTTGACAATTTTTTGACATTTTTTATTTATAATTTATTCAAGGGCAAATTATTGATTAAGTAAGGACAAAAGTTCTTTAAGGAGTTTTCTAGTGACGAACATGAGACAGGGATTCACAATGATCGAATTGATCTTTGTAATTGTTATTATTGGAATTTTGGCGGCAGTTGCTATTCCTAAATTGGCAGCTACAAGAGATGACGCTAAAGTTTCAAGATCTCTTTTAAATCTTAAAGTTTGTATAAGAGATATAGGAGCAGCATATACGGGTCGACAAAATGAAGATAACGCAACGGCTGCATGTGAAGCAGTTGCACAGGATAATTGTTTTGTGGTTACTGGGGCAACAGGTATAATTAACCCTGATGGAAACATTACTGCAACACATGTTGCTGCTACTGCAACTGCAGAACTTTGGTGTGCAGGTGCACAAAGTATGGCAGCAGATCAAAACTTAAGTACGAGTGCTGGTCAACTGCACAGCTATGGTGGTTCTAAAGTCATAAGATAAGATTTCTTAACCTCATATTTCTCAGGCTGAAGTGCTTGAGAAACATAATGATTTTTTTTACTTCATTTTTTATTTTTTTAAATAATATAATTGTAAGAAAGATCATCTAATAAAATGTGTATTTTACATTTTTCAATTACAGATATTTGTGATATAATCAAATTATATTATTTAAAGGAATAAGTATGCAGGTATCTTCAAAAAAAGCATTTACTATGATAGAATTGATTTTTGTCATAGTTGTGATAGGAATCCTTTCAGCTATAGCCATACCGAAGCTTGCTGCTACACGTGATGATGCTACTATAACAAAAGCTATTGCAACTGTAGGGTCAGTGCGAAGTGCTGTTGCTACAGAAAGACAAAAACGTATATTAAAAGGTGATTTTACACATCCCATAACTACATTACATACAAGTGGTACAGCTTTTGATGTTTTTAATGCAGATAAAGATGGAATTCAAAATAGGGTTTTAGAATACTCTATACCTGATTGTACTTCACTTGGAAAGTCAAAAGGATGTTGGCAACCAAGTGGTAATACCTATAGATATAATATGCCTACATCAGGTTATGTAGACTTTAATGTATCAGGGGGTCGTTTTGAATGTACAAACCCTTCAGATGCAAA
This sequence comes from Sulfurovum sp., assembly GCA_036568165.1. Classification (GTDB taxonomy): domain Bacteria; phylum Campylobacterota; class Campylobacteria; order Campylobacterales; family Sulfurovaceae; genus Sulfurovum. Next base: position 3,281 of record DATCTA010000001.1, on the reverse strand, counting down.
TTGTCAACTCTTGACTAGATAACTTGTATTTTTATAAAGTTACTCTTCTTAAGTCAAGCGCCCCAAGCTTGACTTATTTTTCTTATTCCTCATTAGAGATAGGTACTGTTGTTACCGTACCATTAAAAACCACATTAAAAGATGCTGTAATCGTTGAAGAGGTAGAAAAACCTCAGTTTGAAACTGAAGCGGTGTCTTCGGTTTTAGATAAGTTTTATAGCTGTGAACAGATACAAATAGCCAAGTTCATTGCAGAATATTATTTTTCCTCTTTTGGGGAAGCGGTCTCTTTATTTTTACCCTTTGGGCAAAAAAGTGTTCAGTGTTCAGCGTTTAGTGTTCAGGATAAACCGATATTAAGCACTTCTCAGCAGAAAGCGTATGAACAGCTTCTTAAAAAAGAGAAAGCTTTACTTTTTGGTGTTACAGGTTCGGGTAAAACGGAGATATTCATTTCGCTTATGGCTAAGATGCTTGAAGAGGGAAAAACCTCTATCTTTCTTATGCCTGAGATCTCACTCACGCCTCAGATGGAAAAGCGTCTTAAGGTACATTTTGGTGAGAGTGTTGCGATGTGGCACTCCAAGTTGACCAAAAAGAAAAAAGAGTCTATCTTGGAAGGGATAGAAGAAGGGAAGATACGGATCGTCGCAGGGGCACGCTCTGCACTTTTTGTGCCGTTGAGGGATCTACGGCTCATCATTGTGGATGAAGAGCATGATGACAGCTATAAAGCGATGACACGTCCACGCTATCATGCGCGGGATGTGGCTGTACTGATGGGTAAAAAGCTGGGTGCAAAAGTTCTGTTAGCCTCTGCAACACCTTCTATGAGTTCTTACTATAAGTATGATGTGGTCAAACTCGATAAACCTTTTGTGCAGACAGAAAAGAATTATACGTTCATCCCTGGAGATACCATCAATCAGACAATGCTGGATGCCATACACAGACACTATAAGGCGGGTGACCAGTCGTTACTCTTCCTGCCTACACGGGGAAATTTCAAGTATCTTTACTGTGAAAACTGTGGGAAGACGCATCTCTGTCCATACTGTTCTGTAGGTATGGCACTTCACAGAAAACATAAACATTTGAAATGCCACTACTGCAACTATACTGAGCCTATACAGGATACCTGTAACTACTGCGGACATACTCCTCTTAAAAGTGAACGTATGGGTACTGTAGAAGCGATAGAAGTGATCAATGAAGCTGTAGAGGGGTTAGAGATAGAACAGTTTGATAAAGACAGTATTACTACAGCCAAGAAACTCAAAGAGGCATTGAACCGTTTTGAGAGTGGTGAGAGTCAGCTACTTTTGGGTACACAGATGCTTAGCAAAGGGCATGATTATGCCAATATTACACTGAGTATCATTATGGGACTAGATTATATCTTGGGACTAGCAGACTACAGGGCACGCGAGAGGGCAATGTCGCTACTTTTTCAGATCGCAGGACGGAGCGGACGGGCTAAATCTGCAGAGATCATCGTACAGACGGGTGACCCTGAATTTTTTAAAACTTATTTGGCCGATTATGAACTTTTCATTAAGGATGAACTAGCCTTTCTAGAGATGGCAGAGTATCCGCCTTTTGCTTCTCTCGCACGTATTCTCATCGCACATAAAGAGGAAAGCAAGGCGAGCAAGATCACGCTGGATACCGTGACAAAACTCAAAGCATTTAAAGAGATAGAGATCGTAGGTCACGGCAAAGCACCTGTAGAGAAGATAGCCAATAAATTCAGATTTCATATTTTACTAAGAGCCAAGAACAGAGTACCGCTTCTCAAAGCTTTACACAGCGTGGATTGCAGGGAGATCGAGATCGATTTTGATCCGGTTGAATTCTCTTAATATCCGTTGCAGTTTCTTTGGTTGACATACTCCCCATGAACAAATTCAGGGGATTCTGGCTTTAAATAAGGTTAGCCTGCGAAAGCAGGTCTTATATCCTCTATGCCAAGAGTCGATGCCCCGACTCTATGAATGTTTATAGCAGCGTTTGTATCTCTTTGGTGTTTTGTGCCACAAGAGGGACACTGCCATTCTCTGATGTTAAGGTCTTTTAGTTCATTGTTCAGTTCCCCACAATAGTTACAGGTTTTAGTGCTTGGATAAAACCTGTCTATCTTAACTACATTTGTTTTATAGCTGAGGATATTAACAAACTCGGAAAAACCAAGATCAGACACTTTTCTTCCCCATAACTTTTGCATAGACTTCATATTTAAGTCTTCTATGAAGATATGATCATACTCTAAAGCAAGCGTATTGGAAAGCTGATGGAAATACTCTTTTCTCAGATCTACTACCTTGATATGAAGCTTTGCAAGTTGCTGTCTTACTTTAGCTCTTTGAGTTGAGCCTTTCTTCTTTTTAGACAGGTTTCTGTTAAGTTTTTTAATTTGTTTAAGATACTTGAGATGATATAGTGGTGCTTCTATCTCCAAGCTATCACTTAGGGTTAAAAAAGTCTTTATTCCAAAATCAATGCCCACGCTTTTACCTGTTGCGGCACGGACTAGCTGTTCTTTTGTTTCCAGTGATATACAGATATAGAAATCTCCTATATGGTCTCTCTTGACGGTTACGGTTTTTATGATTCCGCTTATCTCTCTTGAGAGCCAGAACTTATACTTGTGGCCGTTAATGGAAATCACATTCCCATCAATTTTGTACCCCGCCTTTCCTTTTAAAGTGAATGACCTATACTTCTTTACTTTTTTAAAGTTAGGAGGGCTTATTCTTAATTTTGTTTTTCCCTTGGTATAGTCAAAGAACTTTTTATAGGCTTCATCGATCCTTTCTGTGATATTTTGAATTGCTTGCGAACCTACTTTGCCCCAGTATTCGTGTTTTTCTCTCTTTTTGAGTTTGGTGAGATGTTTTTGAAGCCGGTACTTGTTCAGGTGCTTTCCATAGAGCCTATAATACCTTTTATGCAGGGCGATACAGTGATTGTAGACAATACCGCTGATATCAATAGTTCTATGCAGGTGTTTTACTCTTTTGCTTCGGTAGAGTTTGTATTTATAGGTTCTTATTGACATGACATCATCTTAGCACAAGCTTTATAGGGGAAACAAAAATATGTCAAAATGTCATATTTTTATGCGCTTATATCCCCATGATTAAGATTAGGGGATTTACGCTTATTTTTGGTAAAATAAAAGAATTATTCTAAAGGCAAAGTGTGAAAGAACGAGTTAAAACAAAAAAGATCTATGTCGGTAATGTGGCTGTAGGTGGTGATGCACCTATCTCTGTGCAGTC